>JAMONK010000206.1 GCA_027065835.1 Thermococcus sp.
TTGGGGATATGGCCCGCCCGTAACCCCCGTCCTCATCGCAGCCTGACGGCAGAACTAGAACGGGTTAACCCGGACGGGCCGTGTGCCCGGTCTGGGTTTCCCGCGGTCATCGTGCTCCGTAACGCGGAAGGCTCTTCCGCGGGGACCTCGCTGTAAGACCGGGCTGTAGCCCCCGCATCGCCCCCCGGTTCATTCTCCCCGGGGTCCTCGCGCAGGGGCAAAAAGAGTTGAAGGACTCTGTATATAAGGCTACCTCAACCGACCAGCTTATGAAGCTGAGCGAAGAGCTTCTCCCCCAGGCTCATGTTGTCAACGACGAGTATCAACGTGCCGTTGTTTACCACGATAAAGTCCCTGAGCTTCGCGAGGAACTTCATAACGCTGTCGGGAGGGTTGTACACCAGCAGGTACTCAATGCAGTCCATGAGTACTATCCCCCTCCCCCCAGCCTTCGATGTCTCCTGCAGGTACCGGTAGGAAACCTCGGTTATCCTGGCGAGGTTCGTGGGGGTTATGGTCTCTTTGATCTTGTCGTTGAATGGGACGGTGGTGACGAAGTAGAAGCGCCACGCTTTTGGAACGTCGGTAACATCCCGTATAAAAGCGAGAACCGGAACGTCCTTGAGTTTGCCTTTGATTTTCCTGTATTCTTCGGTGCCAATTATCATAACGCCCGGTTCAATTGGGGTCTCTGAAGCCTCAACAGGTTTCACGTTCATGAAGGATTCAGAGGACATCAGTCTCAGCATGAACATTACCATCAGGACTATCAGGGTTGTTGACATGGAAAACCCTATGGGCGCGTACCACTCGTGGATGCCGAAGAGGGCGGCGGGAACCAGATGGAACCCAAAGAGCACGATGCTTATGTACAGATAGCGGGCGGCGCTCTTGTATATGTCCACAGTCTCCCTGAGGAGCATTCCGGCTGTTATCACGAACATCCCGGTGATGCCGAGGGAGGCAGCTGCCGTGGCGGTCCACACGGCATCTTTGGTGTACGAGTAGACCCCGAGCATGTAGAGCATAAACACGGTCGGCATTGGGATGAGAACGTAGATTGAGTTGCGGGGCACTTTGAGGGACTCTTCCTCCAGAAACTTCGCGGCTCCGTAAAGGAGGAACGCCGAAAACATCGTGAGGGATAGATAGCTGAGCTCATTGAGGATTGGGGATCTGAACGCGCTCAGCAGTATGGCAAGGAAATCAAAGAACCACGCAAGTGAGAATATCAGCGCGGCCTTTCTCCTGTTCTTGAGGTATATCCTAAGGATGATAAACATGGCGGCTAGATCCGCAATCATAACTACGAGGCTCTCGGCCACTACCACCTGCTGCAGTACCGCCATGGAATCACCTCAACACCCGGCGCTCCGGGTCTCCAAACCCATCCCATCCAAACGGGCCCTCCGGGGGAGTTCTGACCGCGGTTTCGTTCTCAAGCTTCACCACCAGGAGCTCCGGACGGGCAATAAGCATTCCAACCTGCCCCCTGTCGCCGTACCCGACGACACGATACACCTCATCTTTCCTCACGGGGAGTATCACCGTGAAGGGATAGTTAGGATAGTACCAAAAGCTTTTCGCATGCATCATCCCAACGAGATCGCCGAAACCGTAGTAGCCGTACATGGGTATGAGCCTCGTTCCGCTGAACTTCTCCGATAGGTACTCAAAGAAGCTGTAGTCTATCCCCACGCCGCTCACTATGGCCGTCTCGATGTTCTCACTGTAAGGTTCAAAGAGCATCATCAGCGGGGGGGCTGACCTAACGGTGTTTATCCTATCGGCCCTCATCACCCTGTGGGTGTATTTCACGAGGGGATCCAGAAGCTTGAGAACCGCTTCAATCCCCTGCTCCGCCAGAACCTTCTTCGTGCCATCGGTTTCCATTCCTATGAAGTACAGAACACCTCCGTAGCTCCAGACAAGCTCACTTATCTCATCCTGATACCAGCCGTATGGGCCGTGAGCCAGCGTTCTCATCCGGTGCTCCTCGGTGTAGATGCGGTCCAGGTGATAGATAGAATCGAGGGCTGCACGTAGGTATGCATGCAGGTAGCGGAGGTATTCCCTATCCCAGTGACCTATGGCACGTTCCCTCGTTGTTCCAGAGGATTGATAGAACCTGATGTGTCCCCGATAATTCCTTGGAACGAACTCCAACCAGTGGTTGCGCAGGTATTCCTCCTCGGCCACCAGGCCGACGTTGAGCAGGTTCTCAAAAACCTCCTCCAGAGTTCCCTGGAACACATCATCCAGATTCGGTTTGAGCCTTTCGTTGAGTCCCATCCAGTACGGTGTATTATGAAGATGAAACTCAAAAACTGCCCTGAGGTATTCCACGGTGTCACTGTTTTTAACGTTCAAAGGGTTATCTTGAAATTTTCCCAACATATTATCGAATTTTGCGTACCTCATGCTGTGAGTTTAGTCCATTGGAGTATAAAACTTTTCCTATACTACGGTTCGTTGGAGCAAACCCAACATTTAAATAAAATGGGTACACAGTTCATACGGTGGTTACCTGTGGACATGATTGCCGGTAGAGTCACTAAGGAGGACTTCTCCGATTTAAGGTACACCCTTGAGAAGGCGCTTGAAACAACGGAGTTCTGGAGAAGAAAGTTCCGTGGAATAGACGTGGAAGGTATAACGCCGTCCCGACTGTCGGAACTCACCGAGACCGTTAACATCACGCCCCACGACCTCTACAGAACCGATGAGGTCTGGCCCGAGTACATCAGGAAGGGCGTCGTGTTCCACGCCGTAATGAGGACAAGTGGAACCACTGGAAAGCCCAAGCGCGTCCCCTACACGAGGGACGACAGGTTCAGAACCGGAAGACAGATCGAACCCTGGGTACGGGAGTACATGGACAAGGGGGACCGGATTGCCTCGTTCTTCCCACCGCTGCCCTCATCATCTGGTATGTTCGCGTACGGCGGGTTTGAAGCCATTGCCGCAAAGGCCGCGTACTACCAGGTTCCCATACAGTACCTCCTGGACAAAAACATGCTCCTAAGCGAGCTCAGGGACATAAAACCGACCGCCCTCTTCTGTCTGACCGCGACGGCCTACAACCTCGGCCTTATACTCCCGGAGAGTATAAAGAAGGACATCCAGACCATAGTGGTCGGGGGAGAGACGCTAACGCCGGAACTCGCCAAGGCCACACTGGAACTCTTTGAGGACGCCGTTATAGTGGACAACTTCGGCTCAACCGAGGATGCGATCACGGGGTACCGGGTCGTCAAAAGCGGGAAGACCACCCCGTTCACGTTCCCTGACTCGGCGGTTATCCTCAAGGACAACAACGACGGCTACTCGGAGTACAAGAGGATTTACATAACCAAGGTCATGCACGAAGGGGAACTAACGGGGTTGCCGCTCTTCAATTACGATATAGGGGACCTGGCTAGGATAGCCGACGGAAGGGTTATGAACATCATCCGGGTCAAGGACGTCGTGAGCCTCGCGGGGGCCAAACTGCACATCGACCAGGTTATGGAGATAATCTACGACCATCCGGACCTGCTTGACTTCGTGATAATATACCACCCGCTCTCCCCGGACAACCCGAGACCCAAGGCCATCATACGGGTGGCGTACAGGGAAAAGAAACCGCCGGGGATAGAGGATGAGGTCAGGGAACTCATCTACGAGGCAAACAACCCCGTCAGGTACGAGGTCGAAGAGTCCAAACAGGCCGAGCTCATCATCGAAGCGGTGCCCCCTGAAAAACTGAGGGCGGACCTTCCCCAGAGGCTGGGGAAGACGAAGAGGATATACATAGTCGGCAAAGATCTCTGATCCCCTTTTCTTTTAACCTTCTGCCTGTTGTCACAATGGCGAAAAATTATTTAAGCAATTTCCCGGAATTCCAATCGGTGAGGGGTATGGATGGAAAAATCATCCACGACGGGATACACGGCAGTATGAAGATAAGCGGCCTGATCCTGGATCTCGTTAAGACACCCGAGTTTCAGCGTTTGAGAAACATACGACAGCTCGGTCTTGCCTACCTCGTTTATCCGGGCGCGAACCACACCCGTTTCGAACACTCCCTGGGGGCGTGGGATATAGCAAGACGGCTCTCCGCAGAAGTTGATCTGGATGAGAGTGAGAGTATGCTCCTTCAGGTTGGGGCACTCCTTCACGATATCGGCCACGGGCCGTTCAGCCACACCTTTGAGAGCATATACAAGCATTACGTTAAGGAACACGACCATATGCGCCTCGGTCAGGACATCATACTGGGCAGGACGAACATAACGGAGAGGGAGGACGGAGGCAGGATACCCGAGATAATCGAGGCATACGATTACGACTTCACGGCCAGAGACGTTGCCGAGCTGATCTTGGGCAGGCACGGGAAACCCTACCTCGGCCATATGCTCCACGGCGACGTTGACGTTGACCAGCTTGACTACCTCATAAGGGACGCACACTACACCGGCGTCGCCCACGGCATAATAGATGTGGAACGGCTCCTGAAGGTCCTTAAAATCCACGGCGATGAACTGGTGGTTGATGAGAAGGGCATAGAGGCCGTGGAGGGCATGATGGTGGCAAGGTCCCTCATGTACTCCAGGGTCTACTTCCACCACACGGTTAAAATCGCCGAAGGCATGCTGACCAGGGCCCTGGAATTCGCCTTGGAGGAGGATCACCTCTGGGACTTCTGGAAGATGATCGATTGCCGTGTTCTGGTCGAGTTGGAGGACCTGGAAGGACTGCCCGCCGAGATAGTGCGGAGGGTTAAATACCGCGATCTGTACAAGGCGGCGGTCCTAGCGAGTGCCGACGACCTGAGCGCTGAGGAGAAGAGGGAACTTCTGACCGCATACCGGAACGTGAAACGGAGACAGGAAATGGAAAGGGCCCTGGCCGATGCAGTCGGTGCGAGGGAGGGCGAGGTTATTCTGGAGTTCAGCATAGCGGACCTCATGCTCAGCGAACCGAGGCTGAAGGCCACGGAGATAAACGTCCTCCTGGACGACGGAACGATCGAGCCTCTGACAAAGGTCACCCCACTGGCCAACGCCCTTAAGAGACGACAGACACCGAGATGGGCCGTCCTAATAGCGGCACCTTCAAAGTACGTGTCAAAGGTCAGGGAGACGTGGAGAAAGATCGTATTCGGGTGAATCGGGGGAGGAAGTGCTACCTGGAGAACAGTCCTTTCTTTATTTCCCTCTTCAGCTCTTCTATGAGGTCTATGAGCTCATCCGCATCCCGGATCTCTTTGAGGCGCTCCTTGGGTATGAGCGGAACCTCCCCAACGACCTGCGTCTTGGTCTTCTCCAGTATGAAGACGCCGTCGCTGTTTATGATCTTCCCAACCTCGGCAACCATCTCGGCCCGTTTAACGGTTGAGCTCGTCTTTCTCTCGTCAACCCCCGTTAGTATCCTGAACTTATCCTCCTTGGAAACCGCGTTGAACGGCGCCTTCTTCACCTTGACAACGCCCAGACCCAAGAGGCGCAGACGCTCGAACACCTCCCGCTCAAGGGGCGTTTCGGGTTTAACGTCCAGCCTCGCCTCCACGGTTGAGTGCAGAACATCTATGGGCTCCGCAAGGGGTTCGTCGAATATCTCCTCAAGTCTGAGGGCAACGTCTATTGAAACCGCCTGCTCTCCACGCTCGTAGTTGAGGAGGCTCTTTCGAGAGACGCCGGCCATCTCTGCAAGTTCATTAACGGAGTACCCGTACCTCTCTCTGAGCTCGCGCAGGAGGTCACCGTTCACCCGGACATAAAAGCCGCCGCGCTCGGCAAAGATCGCCGGCAGCTCGTTTTCAACGAGGACGTCGTAGAGGGTCTCGGGCCTGAGGGAATATATACCAAAGCGATCGTAAACCACTCCCTCCTCCAGCTCGGAGTTCTTAGTTTTAATGCCGATTATGAGGGGGGATGCGTTGAAGAACTTTGCAAGGCGCTTGAGGTCTTCGGCCTGCTCCTGGGTCACGGTATCGATGTTAGTGACCACTTTTATGAACAGCAAGAGGAATAACCTGCTCGCCACTAGGTCGAAGCAGGAGCCCTTGAACTCAAGGCGGGCGGTCTTATACCCCGTACCCCTCAGAATGGCCTCCACGGCCCGTATGAGTCTTTCCCTGTCCATCATACTTAAATAGGCTTCCCCCTTAATAAACTTAAGGTGTTGGCATGAGGCCGATAATTATCAAAGGAAAGCTAGTTTCCCTTGGAGTGCTCACCCGGGAGGATCTAAGACGGTTGTGGATGTGGTACAACGACAGAAGCGTGAGGTCGTACCTCTCGTTCCCCGGGGAGATTTACTTCTATGAGGACGAGCTTGAGTGGTATGAAGCACTGCGGCGAGAGAAAAAGCGTGAGAAAGTGTTCGCCATCCTGGAACGGAGCAGCGAAGGGCTCGTCGGGGTTGTGGGCCTTCATGGCATCGACCATGAGAACGGCCGTGCGGAAGTTGGGTACTTTCTCTCACCGGAGTACTGGGGAAGGGGCTACGCGACTGAAGCAGTTGCACTCGCCCTGAGGTACGCTTTTGAGTGGCTCAACCTGAGGAAGGTCTACGCCCACGTCTTCGAGACGAACCTGGCATCGATGAGGGTCCTGGAGAAGAACGGTTTCAAACTCGCTGGAAGGTGGAGGAAACATCAATACGTGCCGGGAGAAGGCTTCGTCGACGTGCTCATGTACGAGAGGTTCCGTGGCGGCGTTTGATTTTTAAACCCCCTCTCCTTTCTTCAACCATGCTCCTCCACATCGGAATCGATGACACGGATTCGCCAAACGGCATGTGCACCACCTATCTCGGCGCACTCCTCTACCGCGAGATTTCCCGCCTAGCGGAGCCCATCGACCTTCCGAGGCTCATCCGCCTCAACCCAAACATTCCCTACAAAACGCGCGGGAACGGAGCGGTAACGATGACCTTTGAGGTCAAGGAGGAGGTTATTCCTGAGGTTAAAGACCTAGTTCTGTTCTACGTCAACC
>JAMONK010000207.1 GCA_027065835.1 Thermococcus sp.
CACGTTCCAGCAGGGCAACGCCGCTTTTGAGAGGAATTGGCCCTACGCTTGGGGGCTCCACAACGCCAACGGCTCCCCGGTCAAGGGCAAGGTTGGGATAGCCCCGCTTCCCCACTTCCCGGGACACAAGAGCGCGGCGACACTCGGTGGATGGCACATAGGGATAAGCAGATACTCCGATAACAAGGAGCTCGCCTGGGCGTTCGTTAAGTTCGTGGAGAGCTACCAGGAGCAGAAGAACTTCGCGATACACCTCGGATGGAACCCGGGAAGAACCGATGTTTACAACGACCCCGAGGTTCTGAAAGCTGCACCGTACCTGAAGAGCCTTAGAAGCGTCTTCGAGAACGCCGTTCCAAGACCGATCGTCCCATACTACCCGCAGCTCAGCCAGATTATTCAGAAATACGTGAACGCCGCCCTAGCCGGCAGCATGAGTCCACAGGACGCCCTCGATGCGGCCCAGAAGGAAGCGGAAGAGCTGGTTAAACAGTACAGTTGAGCGGCCCAACTTTTCTTTCTTTTTGATTTTCAAGGATGCCAACCCGGCCTTCAGCGGCCCTACCCGCCCAGCGCAGGTGATGTAAATGGGGAAGATAGAATACCGGGAGGAGAAGTTCGCGTACGGGATGCTGTCCCCAATGCTGCTCTTCGTCATAGCGTTCATCATAATCCCCGTCCTCGGAACCCTGTGGATAAGCCTTCACCGGGATGTGACTTTCATTCCCACACACCCCTTCGTTGGCCTCAGGAACTACGCCATGATCCTGAGGCAGGGCGAATTCTGGCGTGCCCTTCTCGTCACCGTGTCCTTCTCCCTTGTGAGTGTAACGCTGGAAACGCTGATCGGATTGACGTTTGCGCTTATCTTAAACGAGGAGATCAGGGGCAGGGGAATTATGAGGGCAATAGTTCTCATACCCTGGGCGGTGCCCACGATAATCTCGGCCAGAACCTGGCAGGTGATGTACAACTACAGTTACGGCCTCTTCAACTGGGTTCTTGAGCACGTGGGGCTCGGAGCAGTGAACTGGTTCGGCACGCCCCTGAGCGCTTTCTTTGCGGTCGTCTTTGCGGATGTATGGAAAACGGCCCCGTTCATGACCCTCCTTCTTCTGGCGGGACTCCAGGCGATTCCCAGCGATACCTACGAAGCCGCGATCATCGACGGTGCCGGCATGTTTCAGCGGTTCTGGCACGTAACCCTCCCGTTGCTTAAGCCGGTTCTCATAGTCGCGATAACCCTGAGGACCATAGACGCCCTGAGGGTCTTTGACATAATATACGTCCTCACCGGCGGTGGCCCGGGGGGCGCGACTACGTCCATATCCCTGCTGGCGTTCAACTATTACAACCTGGGCGATTACGGTATGGGGTCCGCCATATCCATCCTGACGTTCCTGACCGTCCTGAGCTTCACGGTGGTTTACCTCAAGGTTGGCAGGTTCCAGGAGGGATTGAAATGAACGAGAAGAAGCTCAAAAGAACCCTGCTTATCATCGGAGCGATTGTAATGGCGTTTGTCTGTCTGTTCCCCTTCGCCTGGATGATCATAATATCGCTCACAAAAAACGCTACGTTCCTGGGTTCCCCCTACGTCCACTTCGAACTTACTCTCAACAACTACCGGACGGTTGTCAGCGATCCAACCCTTCACTTCCTCGCGTACTTCAAGAACAGCGTGATAATCGCCACGATGGTGACGCTGGTTACGGTCTCGATCTCCGCAATGGGGGCCTACGCCGTTTCAAGGATACGATTCAGGGGCAGACTTATGGTACCTATATTCGTCCTGGGTGTCTCGATGTTTCCCCAGATAAGCCTGGTGGGCTACCTCTTCAAGTTCATAGAGAAGCTGGGGTGGATAAACACGTACAAAGCGCTGTTCTTCCCGTACGTGGCGTGGACGATGCCGCTGGCCCTCTGGATACTTCTCAGCTATTTCTCCCAGCTCCCCAAAGATCTAGATGAAGCAGCCTTGATGGACGGGGCGTCACGGATACAGGCGTTATACAAAGTGGTGCTCCCTCTTTCAGCACCGGCACTGTTCTCAACGGCACTCCTGGTCTTCATAGCAGCGTTTAACGAGTTCATGTTCGCGCTGCTCTTCACAACGGATTACCGGGCCAGGACGGTTCCAGTTGGCATCGCCCTGTTCCAGGGAGTTCATGGGGAGGTACCGTGGGGGAACATCATGGCGGCATCCACCATATCCACAATACCACTAGTTGTGCTCGCCCTGATATTCCAGCGGTACGTTGTCAGCGGACTGACCGCGGGGGCCCTAAAAGGGGAGTGAGGTGAGAGCATGTTTGAGGTGAAGGAGTTTAGTGGAAAGGGAAAGAGGCTTGAGGACTACCGGAAAACGATCGGGGAAGACGTAGAATCAATACGAGAGAAAGCGGAGGGTCTTAACGGAAAGACCTTCGCCAACGTGAACTCAACTTCGTTCGGGGGAGGTGTCGCGGAGATACTCCATAACCTGATCCCCCTGATGCGGGACGTTGGTATTGACGCAAGATGGTTCGTCATAGATGGCACTGAGGAGTTTTTCAACGTAACCAAAAGCTTCCACAACGCCCTCCAGGGAAACAAAGAACTCAAACTAACCGAGAACATGAAGAGGGTCTACCTTGAGGTCAACAAAAAAAACGCCGGCGATGTTGACCTCAGCACCTTCGATTACGTGCTCGTCCACGACCCCCAGCCGGCACCGTTGATAGGGTTCTACGAAAAGAGGCAGCCATGGATATGGAGATGCCATATAGATCTCAGCGATCCGAACCAGCGGTTCTGGGAGTTCCTAAGGGGTTTCATAGAAAAGTACGATGCGTACATCTTCCACATGGAGGATTACCTGAGGAAAGACCTCGACCCCGGGAGGGTCGTGATAATGCCCCCCTCCATAGACCCGCTCAGTGAGAAGAACGTGGAGCTTAAGGAGGATGAGGTACTCACGACCCTCGAAAGGTTTGACGTGGATCCGGAAAGACCCATACTTACCCAGGTTGCCCGTTTTGACCCGTGGAAGGGTGTTTTCGACGTTATCGATGTATACCGGAAAGTCAAGGAGAAGATCCCGGACGTTCAGTTGCTGCTTGTTGGGGTTATGGCCCACGATGACCCCGAGGGATGGATCTATTTCGAGAGGACGCTGAGGAAGATAGGCGAGGATTACGATGTCAAGGTCTTAACGAATCTCAACGGGGTGCACGCAAGGGAGGTAAACGCCTTCCAGAGGGCCAGCGACGTGATCCTGCAGATGTCCATACGGGAAGGATTCGGACTGACCGTTACGGAGGCCATGTGGAAGGGAAAACCCGTGATAGGGAGGTCAGTCGGGGGCATAAAACTTCAGATAGTGGACGGTAAGACGGGGTTCCTGGTCAGGGGGACGGCCGAAGCGGTCGAAAAGGCACTGTACCTGCTCAGACACCCCGAACTCGCACGGGAGATGGGCGTAAAAGCGAAGGAGCGGGTTAGGGAAAACTTCATCATAACAAAACACCTCGAGAGATACATCGACCTTTTAAGGGGTACCGGATGAAAATACCACGGACATGACACGGACTTTCATTTTTAGTCAAGAGGGTGAGGTGTATGGAGGTACCGGTCGATATAGCACATTCCCTGAACGAGATAGGGTTTACTAAGTACGAGATCCTGGTGTACTGGACGCTCCTGGTTTACGGGCCCAGCACCGCCAAGGAGATATCCGCTAGGAGCGGGGTTCCGTACAACAGGGTATACGATACCATATCTTCCCTGAAGGAGAGGGGCTTCGTGACGGAGATCAAGGGGGCGCCCAAGGTCTATGCCGCTTACTCCCCCAGGATAGCTTTCTTCCGCTTCAGGAAGGAGCTGGAAATGATCCTGAGGAAACTGGAGGCTGAGGTCAAAAGGGCCAAGACTGAAGAACAGAGACCAGGGATATGGCGGAGTCAGGACTTCCAGGAGGCACTGGAGATGTTCAGGGAGTCAATGGACTCGGCCAAGAACGAGATCATAGTGGTGACCCCGGGGGAGTTCTTTGAAGGCATCAAAGAGGACCTGGAGGGGGCCCTTGAGAGGGGGATAACGGTCTCCATCTACACGGACCGGATCCCCAGCGATGGACTGCGGCTGGAGGCGGGAAACTTCTTCGTAAGGCATTTCTACAAGTTCAACCACCTCGTCGGGATGGTCGACGGCAGGGAGGTTATCAGTGTACAGAACGTTAGCTTCATGCCGGACACACCGCCGAGTTTCAAGGCAACGTACCCGGAGGTTATATTCTCCCAGTACAGCTTGATAATAGAGATATTCAAGGAATCGAAGCTTGAGGTGGAGAGGATAGGCAACCCGGATGAGATAAGGTTCTTTGCCATGTTCCATGCCGCGGACTTCGTTAGGAGACACCTCAACGAGGGCCCGATAAGCGCGGAGATCACCGGGAGGAACATCAAGACGGGAGAGCTCGAAAGGTTATGGGGGCCGGTCGTTGGATACACACTCTCCCTGAGCGAGGCCATAAACAACATCCAGATAGAAACCGATGGGGGTGTGATAACGGCGGGGGGGATGTTCGCGGTTCTGGAGGATTACGAGACAACCAACATAAAACTCAGCCTGGGCAGGCCCTAGAAGCGTGTCCATTGGCAGTGGGGCTCGGACACGGTTCTCGGAACCAGCCCAACGCGGACGTTTTGTATCCCTACCAGGAGTAAAGTTTATATTCTGCTCGGAGTACTGCCTTTATGTGGATTCAGTTCGAGCGTGTCATCGCGAGCGACGAGGCTGAAAGAGAGCGTCTGAGCAGATACATAGCGGATCTCCGCTTCGTCCACTACCTTCTCGGACCGTCGAGTGAGGTGTGGGGGCACATCGCCACGTTCCTGAAAGAGAGGTACGAGGGGTATTTTTATCTAGTTGATTTCGAAGAGGACAGCTTCCTCATTGCCTCCACCGTTCCGCTCAGGCTCCCGGTAACTCCCTCACAGCTCTGGAGGATAAGGGGGAAACGGGAACGGGTTATCCGGAGGATAAAACTGCACTTCCTAGACCCCACATCAAAAGCCGTGTCACTTCACAGGAGCATTAATCTCAGCCTCGCGTCCATAATCGTGACCGTTGCGGGGGTGACGCCCTTCTCTGGCTCAGAGACTTCGTCACCCTCTTCCTCGTCCTGCCCATGATAGTGCTCCACATGATCCCCGGTGATAATCGCTTACCGGTGAGGCGTGGAAACAGAGTAGTGGTGAAAAAGAAGGGGAGGACCACGGTCCTCATAAGCAGAATCCTCAATGTCCTCTTCACCCTGTGGATATACTGGAACATATGGCTGAGGTATGTCTACTCGGATTTAAGAAAAAGCTATCTCAATGCCCCCGAGGCAACGGCGGCTTCCCTTGTAATCATGCTGGTGATGCTTCTGCCGGTGATCGCTTTGTACCTTTGGATGAAAAAGAGCGAGGACATCGTGGCCCCCGAGGTTAAGGGATGAGTGCAATCACCAGCGAGTTCACGTTCGTCCCCGTCGGCCCTGTCTTGAGGAGGGCACCCACCTTTTTGAGGGCGTGGTAAGCGTCGTGATCCCTCAGGGCTTCCTCAACATCCACTCCAGCCTTTTTAAGCCATTCTAGAGTCCTTCCGTCCACGATCCCGCCGGCGGCATCGGTCGGTCCATCCGTCCCGTCGGTGTCAACGGCTAGAACAACGGCGTTCAGCCCCGCTATTTTCCTGGCGACGCTTAAGGCAAACTCCTGGTTTGGTCCGCCGAGACCCCTCGCATCATCGAGAGTAACCGTCCATTCACCACCGGCTACGAGAACAGCGGGCCTCGGAACCGGTCTGTTCCTCCTCGCCACCTCCTCAACGATGGAGCCTATTGCCACGGCCACTTCCCTTGCCTCGCCCTCGAGGGTCGTTGTCAAAATTTCGGCGTTGTAACCCATCTCCACGGCCTTTCTCCTGGCCGCTTCGCACGCGATCGCACCGCTCCCAACGATGAAGTTGTGGACGTTCGGAAGCCCATCTTTCGGTGTTTCCTCAACATCCCCGTTCAAACCGCGTTCTATATAATCCCTGATGCTTGGAGGGACCTTTTTCCAGACGCCGTATAAGCTCAAAACCCGATAGGAGTCCTGGAAGGTGGTGGGATCCCTAACCGTCGGCCCAGATGCGATTGCCTCCAGGGGATCACCAACGACGTCCGAAAGAATCAGACTTATGACAGTCCCCTTCACCCGTTTCGCCAGCTTACCCCCCTTAACCGCCGATATGTGTTTTCTGACGGTGTTTATTTCATAAATCCTGGCACCACTTCTGAGGATGAGTTCGTTCGTCTTGATCTTGTCGTTGAGGCTTATCCCCTCCTCCGGGAGGAGGAATAATGCAGAACCCCCACCAGAGATGAGAACCAGGAGTACATCCTCCGGACCGACTTTTTCAGCGAGTTCAACGCCGAGCTTCGCCCCCAGAAGGGAGTTCTCATCGGGAACCGGGTGACCCGCCTCGATAACCCTAACCCCCGGTATTCTGGGGCAGTTCGCCGCGTACCCGTACTTGGTTACGATGACGCCCTCCTCGATTGCACCCCCAAGTGCATCGCCAGCGGCCCTGGCCATGGCGCAGGCAGCCTTTCCAAATGCGAGGAGGTATATGCTCCCTTTGATCTTGAACTCCTCCCCGGAGACCGTGAGCTTCCCACCCCTGATCTGAAGGTTCCTCCTTACGGCCCCGTATGGATCGGAGGAACTTATGGCCTCTCTCATGATGGACAGCGCATCTTTCATAGGGTTCATAAGAGAAAATTGGGGGCGGAGCTTAAAAATCAGTCGAGTATCCATAGCTCAATTTCCACCACCGTCTCGGGGCTCTTCAGAAGCTCCACTATTTTCCTGTCTATGTCCCTCGCGGCCTTGTTCGCCCTTATGGCGAGGGTTCTGGCGTCGATGTAGTCGCTCTTCCTCACAACCATCGAGAAGTCGTGATCG
>JAMONK010000208.1 GCA_027065835.1 Thermococcus sp.
CGCCAGGTCTCCGATGAAGGGGAACTTGTAGCGCTCTCCCTGGTACGCCTTTATCATGCCCACTATCCAGAGTATAACCCCCAGGAGCCACAGGAGCTCCGATAGCACCCATCCGACAAAGGGTATAACAGCCAGTATCCAGGCGAGAATCGTAATGCCCAGGAATGCTATCGTTGACTGCATGGCGTGGAACCTGACGAAATCGCTGTCCTTCTCAAGTAGAAGGAAGATTATCCCGGTCAGCCACCAGCCCAGATAAGCTAGCAGGCCCTCCAAGTTCTCCTCGATGCCCAGGGATGTCTTTCCCTTCGGCCCGGTATCGGAAACATCCTCCATAGATGTACACCTCCAAACCTAAAACAGTATCTAATTAGCTAATTCCTTAAATACCTTTCCGAGTTTGCGGTGGGGAATAGCACCCTCTGATTTTTGGATTCGAACCTTAGCGTTTTGTTAGGCTAACAAAAGCTTTTTAAGGTTCTCGATAGAACGTAAAGCGGATTAGGGAAGCCTAACGGTGATGGACATGATTGTTCCATTAAGCTCACTGAAACCGGGGGAGAACGGCATCGTGGTCGATATCAAGGGGGGGCATCAGTTCAGGAGCCGTGTTGTCTCGATGGGCATAACCCCCGGTATCACGGTTCATGTGGTTGAATCGTACGCGGCGGGCCCGATAATCTTCTACGTTGGGGGCACCCGACTTGCGATGGGGAAGGGAATGGCGGCCAAGGTTCTGGTTAAAAAACTCTGAGGGGACTCAAAGATGGCGATGAAGGTCGTTGCTCTCGCTGGAAATCCAAACGTGGGAAAAACTACTGTTTTCAACGCACTAACCGGGATGAGACAGCACGTCGGCAACTGGCCCGGCGTTACCGTCGAGAAGAAGGAGGGGGTGTTTGAATACGAGGGGCAGAGGTTTCTGGTCGTCGATCTCCCCGGAACATACTCTCTCACCGCCCATTCCGTGGACGAGCTTGTCGCAAGGAACTTCCTCTTGAATTCAGGTCCTGATGTCGTCGTTAACGTGGTGGACGCAACGGCCCTTATGAGGAATCTGTTTCTGACGATGGAAATCCTTGAGATGGGTGTAACTAACGTAGTGCTCGCCCTTAACAAAATGGACCTTGCGGAAAAGAGGGGTATCCGCATAGACGTTAAGAAGCTGGAGACACTCCTCGGCATTCCTGTGGTCCCACTCAACGCGAAGGCCGGAATCGGCGTGAACGACCTGAAAAAACGGATATACGAGATGGCCAACGGAAGGATAAAGACTACCCCAATTGTTCCGAAGTATGAACCGGACATCGAGCGCGAAATCACACACATTGAGGGGGCCCTCAGCGGGACAGGACTGGTCACAAAGTACAGTCCCCGGTGGCTTGCGGTGAAGCTCCTCCAGCGCGACGATGAGGTCATGAAGCTCGTGCTCAGGCACCTGGGGAAGGAGAAACTCGATGAGGTAATGACGCACATCGGGGAGATAGAGGCGAAGTACGGGAGGGCGATGGACCTTATAATCGCGGGCCAGAAATACGAGTTCGTGGACTCACTGATGCACAGGTTCATCCGCTACACGTCAAAGGAGAGCTCCAACTTAACCGACCAGCTCGACAGGATCCTTGTACATCCGGTATACGGCTTCTTTGCCCTCATGCTCGTGTTCTACGCGATGTTCAGGTTCGTGTTTGCAGTGGGGCTCCCCATCCAGGGCTGGCTGGCGGCGGAGTTCAGTGATTTCGGCGGATGGCTCGCCCCCCACATAGCCAGTGGGGCTCTCAGGGGGCTCCTGGTTGACGGTATAATAGGTGGTGTGGGGGCGGTGCTGAGCTTCTTCCCGCTGGTGTTCCTGCTGTTCTTTGTCCTTGCCGTGCTGGAGGACGTAGGGTACATGGCGAGGGTAGCAGTCCTGATGGAGAAGATTATGAGAAAGTTCGGCCTTCCGGGTAAGAGCGTCATCTCCTTAATACTCGGATTCGGCTGCAACGTTCCGGCGGTCATGGCCACCAGGACCCTGGAGGATGAGAGGGATAGACTGGTCACGATGTTCGTCAACCCGTTCATCCCCTGCTCGGCGAGGCTCAGCGTTATCAGCTTCCTTGCCGGAGCGTTCTTTAAGGGGAACCAGGCACTCGTAGCGGTCAGCATCTACGCCCTTGCAATAGTGGTCGCCCTGTTCTCCGCGTGGCTCATCAGCCATTTCGTGATCAGGGGGGAGGAGAGCCCCTTCGTGATCGAGCTACCGGAGTACCTTCTTCCAGGATGGAAAACGCTGCTTCTACACTCCTGGGAGAGGAGCAAAGAGTTTGTGAAAAAAGCGGGCACCATAATCCTGATCGGGTCGATATTCATCTGGTACCTGAGCAACTACCCCGCCGCCATTGGGACGGGAAAGAGCTACGCCGAGCGGCTCGGCCACATCTTCGCCCCGTATATGGGGCTGATGGGGCTGGACTGGAGGGCCGCGGTCAGCCTGCTATTCGGGATAATAGCAAAGGAAAACGTGATCTCAACGTACAGCATCATCTACGGGGTAGGCGGCGGAGAAGAGGCGCTCAGAGGCGCGATGGCGGGACTCTTAAGCCCGCTGCAAGCGTACGTCCTTGGTGTCGTTACAACCCTATACATCCCGTGTATAGCGACGATCGGCGCTATACGGGCTGAGAGCAACTGGAAGTGGGCCGCTTTCTCCACCGCGTACATGATAACCGTGGCCTCAGCAATCGGGATCCTGATATGGCACATCGGCCTTTTCCTGGGCCTGTGAAAAGGGGAGGTTAAGATGGGCAAAATAGAGAGGGTACTGAGCCTCATAAGGGAGGGGGAAAGAAACCCCGCCGAGATCGCGGGGAAACTCGGGATGAGCCGGGAGGAGGTTGAGGGGATCATAAAGATACTGGAGAGCATGGGATACGTTGAAAGGATTGAGAAGGGATCGGGCGCGTGTGAAACCTGTCCCCTCCGTAGCATCTGCCCGGGATCCTGCGTTAGAAAGACGGCGACGGTATACCGGGTTACCAAGAAAAGTTTCTCCCTCAAACAGGACCATATTTAATGGGCGTAAAATATATAAGTCCGCCCGTGAAGTAGTTACTGGTGATACTATGAAAGCTGTCATTCTTGCCGGTGGTTTTGGGACCAGACTCAGGCCGCTCTCATCGACCCGGCCCAAACCGATGGTTCCGGTTCTCGGAAAACCAAACCTCCAGTATCTGCTGGAAAGCCTTGAGCGGGTGCCAGAGATCGACGAAATCATACTCTCCGTCCACTACATGAGGGGTGAGATAAGGGAGTTCATCGACGAAAGGATGGGTGACTACCCGAAATCAATAAGGTTCGTTAACGACCCCATGCCCCTGGAAACGGGAGGAGCCATCAAAAACGTCGGGGATTACGTTGGGGATGATTTCCTGGTGATCTACGGCGATGTTTTCACCGACTTCGACTTTGGGGAGCTGATAGAGGCCCACAAGGAAAGCGGCGGCCTCATAACTGTTGCGGTCACGAAGGTCTACGACCCCGAGCGCTACGGTGTTATCGAGACCGACGAGGAGGGGAAGGTAACCCACTTTGAGGAGAAGCCGAGGAGACCAAAGACCAACCTGGTGGACGCCGGCATCTACGTCCTTAACCGGAAGGTGCTGGAGGCCATACCGAAGGACAGGGAGGTTTACTTCGAGCGTGAGGTACTCCCCAAGTTCGTGGCGGCCGGGGAGGTCTACGCCCACAAAATGCCGAGAGAAACGTACTGGATCGACCTTGGGACGCCTGAGGATCTTTTCTACGCCCATCAGGTGGCCCTCGACAGGATCTCCAAGGAGAACGGGTACTACACCATAAAAGAGACCGCGGAGGTTCCGGAGGACGTGGAGATCCAGGGCCCCGTGTACATAGACGAGGGTGCGAAGATAGGACACGGCGTAAAGATCAAAGCCTATACCTACATAGGCCCGAACACGGTGGTCGGTGAGAGGGCGTACCTCAAACGCGCCATCCTTATAGGCAACGACATCATCAAGGAGCGTGCGGAGCTGAAGGACTCAATACTCGGTGAGGGTGTCGTGGTGGGCAGGAACGTTATCCTCAAGGAAAACGCGGTGGTCGGCGACTACGCCAAGATATACGACGACCTCGTCATCTACGGTGCCAAGGTCCTTCCGTGGAAGAAAGTCGAGGAGTACGAGGCCTTCATCAAGATAAAGCTGGATCCAACCAAGGTCCGGCCAGGGGCAACCCCCGATCACTGCCCTCTAGGACTGCCGGAGTGTATATACAAGAAGTTCAAGGCCATAGCCGGTGAAAAACCGCCCTGTGATGAGTGCATAGAGAACCAGTGGCTTTTCTGAGCCTTCTTTCTTCCATTTTGAGCCGTCAGTACAGAATCAATAATCCCCACTTTATGGGGCACTAAATTCGGGTTCAGCGTTTTTGGACGTCCGAAGGAACGTCGGATGATTTCAGGGAGAATGTAAAATCTTCCATCGTAGTGCGATGCGGTCAATAACTGGCTTTAAATGTCAAAAATCTTTTGATGGACCTTTATTAGCGCAAACGTTCCCTCAGTACCTTATCCTCGGGTTATACTCCAGAAGCATGAGGCCGTTTTTGAATATCCTTATGGTTCCGCTCTCAGAGAGGCTTATGGAGATGGCCTTCGTTAGTTTGGTTATACCCGCGGCCGCTATGTGTCTGCTGCCGAGTCCCGGAGGCAGCATAAGGTCTATCGCTTTAGGATCCACCTCGATGTACCTCCCGGCCGCTAGGATCCTGCCTGTGCCGCTGACCACGAACGCCCCGTCGAGCTGGGCGAACTCCTTTATTATCTCCTTGCTGTTCCTGTCAAGAACGTTGATCTTGTGCCCCTTGAACGGGTTGGGTATCATCTGATGGGAGTGTTTGAGGACGTTTCTGGTGTCACCTATCACGAACACCGTTCCGACGTGGGCGCCTTCCCTTCCCTCAACGCTCAGCTCGATGGCTATCTCAAGAAGCCTCTGCATCACGTTCTGGTTCTGGGCGAAAAAGCCGCGCATTGCGGAGATTCCCTTTTTGACGCTCTTTATACCGATCAAGTCTTCGGTGGCGTATACAAAGGAATCGCCCTCGTCGAGGAGTTCATGCTCCAGGAGAAATGCCGAGATCAGGTTCAGAACGTTGTTGAGATCGAGGTTGTGGGGAATCGAGACCCTCTTGACGCGTTCATCCTCTATGTCGAACACGGAGCCGACTACCACGAGTGTGATGTCCACCTGGGGCAGCTCCTCTGGTTTCATGTCCTTCAAAACCACAAGGGCCTTGGCGTTGGTCTCTCTCGCTACCCCGATGGCACTCTTAAGCATTGTCTCAAAGGTACTCCCCATCCCAATCAGCCACTTTAAATTCTCCAACGTTGTATAAAAACTTACCGTCTTTGTCCAATGGACAGTGGAAAAGGTTAAAACTGGATTATCCAAGTTTCATGCGGGATTGAAATGAGAATCGTTGTTGGGGTGACGGGGGCCAGCGGTGTTGTTTACGGCGTCAGGCTCGTTGATACCCTCAGGTCCCTGGGGCACGATGTCGTCACCATAGCCTCAGACGTCGGGCTCAAGGTGATAGAGTACGAGCTTGGCATTGAGTTCCGACCGGACTACGGGGAGATGGACCTCTTCGCCCCGATGGCGTCGGGTTCCAGCCCCTTCGATGCCATGGTGATAGCCCCTTGTTCCATGAAAACCCTGGCGGCGATAGCAAACGGCTACGCCGATAACCTGATAACCAGAACCGCGGACGTCGCCCTCAAAGAGCGCCGGAAGCTTGTGCTGCTCGTCAGGGAGACTCCGCTGAGTTTGATTCACCTCCAGAACATGATGAAGGCCACACAGGCCGGTGCCGTTGTTATGCCGGCATCTCCAGGATTTTACACAAAACCCAAAACCTTAGAGGATATAACAAACTTTATAATTGGTAAAATCCTAGATGTTATTGGAATTAAACATAACATATACCCACGGTGGGGGAGTGATGGTGTCCCAACTTGATGACCTTGATCGGGCTATACTAAGACTGCTCAAAGAGGACGCCCGATTAACCATATCGGATATAGCCGAGCGTCTGCAGCGGCCTGAGTCAACCATACATTTCAGGATCAAAAAGCTTCAGGAACGGGGGGTTATTGATAAGTACACAATAATCCTCGGGAAGGGCCTCTGGCCAAAGAACCTTGCTATCGTCTACATCCAGACCGAAACCCCGGTAATCGAGGACTTTCTTGAGAAGTACGTCAACCACATCATGAAAACGCTCTCCCTTCTGCCGAACGTTCTCGCCGTCGCACGCAGCGGAAGGGACGGGCTGATCGCCCTTATAGGAGAGGGAGACCGCGAGAAGTTGAACCATTTCATAGACGACACGATAAGGGTGTTGCCGACCCTCAAGCGTGTTGAGGTTTTCTACCTCGACGGGTTCGCCAAGGGCAGGGATCTGGTAGGGTTCCTGGTAGGTGTCTGAATGGAGATTGAGGTTAAGTTCAGGGTGGACTTCGACAGTATTGTGGGGAAGATAGAGGGGCTAGGTGCCGAGTTCGTTCATGAGGAGGTCCAGGAGGACCTGTACTTTCTCCTTCCATCCCCACAGCTTCTCCGTGTCCGCCGGATATCGAACCTCAACCGCTCGTTTCTAACGTACAAGCTCATCAAGGACCCAGGGAGGAACGAGGAATTCGACGAGCTTGAGGTGGAGGTCTCCGACTTCGGAACTACAGTTGAGATCCTCAAGAGGCTGGGGTACAGGGAGGATGTGTGGGTTAGAAAGTACCGTTTGGTTTACCGGCTCGGGGACGTAACCTTTGAGCTCAACCGTGTGGAGAACCTGGGGGACTTCCTGGATATAGAGGTCATTACCGAAGACGTTGAAGAGGCCAAGAGAAAGATATG
>JAMONK010000209.1 GCA_027065835.1 Thermococcus sp.
CCTTCAAATGGGGTCAGGAGGAGTTCGAGGCCTACGAGGCCATACGGAACGCGAGGGAGAAGTTCTACGAGGCGATGGACGACGACTTCAACACGGCTGAAGCCATGAAAGCTGTATTCGAGGTCAGTGGCGCCGTGAACAGGTACCTCAGCAGGGTCGAGAAGCCGAAGGAGAGCATCCTCCGCAAGGCGATGGAGTTCTTCAGGATAGTCAGCGAGGTCTTTGGAATCTTCGAGGACTACTTCAGGGAGCAGAGGGCCGGTGAGGAGGAGGCGCTCATCGAGCTGCTCATAGAGGTCCGCGCCCAGCTCAGAAAGGAGCGCAACTTTGCCCTGGCCGACAAGATAAGGGCCGAGCTCAGGGAGATGGGCATCCAGCTCGAAGACGGCCCAGAGGGCACGGTATGGAAGCGGATGAGGGTTTGATTCCTCTTACTCTTGTTTGTTTTTTGGTAAAAGCTCCAAGCAAAACGCTTAAATATGACCTCCTCTTTGCTCCGTTAAGGGAAATCCAATGAAGAAGTTTCCGGCTTACCTCGCTTCTTGGAACGACATTGAGAGATGGGCAAAAGAGGGCGCTTGGAAGGTACTGGAAGGGGACTGGAGGCCTGACGTTATAGTTGGACTCGCGAGGGGCGGCTGGGTTGCCGCACGGTTGTACTGTGACTACATCGGCGTCAAGGACCTCGTCAGCCTCAAGGTTGAGCACTGGGGCGTAACCGCCACCCCTGATGGAAAGGCCCGACTCAAGTACGGCAGCAACTACGACCTGGGCGGCAAGAAGGTTCTCATAGTGGACGACATCAGCGACACGGGGGAGAGCCTGACGCTCGCCAAGAACTACGTTGAGGGTCAGAAGCCGGCGGAGATTCGGGTTGCTACGCTCCTCACGATAAGGGGTTCGCGCTTCAAGCCGGACTACTACGGCGAGGAAATCGACTGGGCCTGGATAGTCTTCCCGTGGAACTTCGTAGAGGACATGATAAACCTCGTGGGCAACCTCTTTGAGGAGAAGGAGGCCCTAACCACGGATGAAATCGCTGGGCTGTTCAAAGACCTTCACGGGATAGAGGTTCCGAAGGGCCGGTTGGAGGAAGCCCTCCGCATGGCCGAAAGAAGGAAGGTTTTTAAATTCCGGGAGGGTGCCTGGCGCAGGGCATGATGAAGTCCGGGAAGTGATAGTTTGAATAAGGAGAAAAAGGTCGAGGAGATCAAGAACCACAGCGTCTACGCGAGCGAGATCTATGAGATGCACAGCGACAGCATAGACGCCGTCCTGGACAACTACGAGGGTCTAAAGGAGAACTACCTCAACGACCACTCACGCGCGAGGATCGTGAGGATAGTCTTCAGCGAGGACAACAACCTTCCACTGGCGATAGAGTTCAACAGGAAGGACGACAGCTTCAAGGGGTTCACGATAGCCATAGGCAAGCCGCACATAAAGAGCGGAGAAAACGGAAAGGAAGGGGAGAAAGGAGACACCCCTCAGGAAGGGGCCAGCGGTTGAGCGTAGAAGCCGATTTCTATTCCTTTCTTACTCCATATCTCGTAGCTGCTGAGGTAGTAGGTGGGGTTCTGGAAGAGTGCCGTCAGGTCTCTGTTCGCTCCAGCTATCCAGACGACGTAGTTCCTCGGATCTTTCGGATTCCTGATCGCAATCAAGATGCCAGCTTTATCCACGGGGCTAAAGTACCCGTGGGAGATGGTGACGTTACCAAAGGAGGCCCTCTTGGGGGAATTTTTTGGGAGGAGCAGGAAGCTGTCAGGCATCCACCTGGATTCCCAGCTGACGTTCCGCCAGAGGACCCACTCCCCGTTGATCTTTCTGAACCTTATTGGGAAGGCTCCCTGCATCTCCTTGGCGAGGGCGTTGGAGACCGGTCCGCCCACGATGACAAGGTTGGCCCTCAGATCGTCGGGGGTAACCTCAGCATCGGACTTGACGTCAACCTCGACCCCCTCCGGCCAAAGCGAATAGAACTTCCTCAGGTTCTCGGCTATTGCCCGGGCAGTTTTCCTGTCGCGGAGGGTTCCAGTCGGGTCGGGGTTCTGGGTCCCGTAAACGATCACGACCCTCCCGGCCTGAGCCCCCCTGTCAAAAGCCCTCAAAGGGGTGACCGGAACCACTTTCTGATAGAGCTCAGCGGCTTTCTCCGGGGGCACGGTTTTCCTTAGGTAATTCAGTATCTGGGGGACGCAGGAGGTAAAGTTGCCAACCTCCCCCGCCCGCACTTTGAGGGCGCACTCACGGGTCTCGGAGAAGAGTGTCCATATCCAGAACTCGCCCCAGGCCTCCTGCATGTCCATAGCGAGCAGACTGTAGTTCTCGTTGACATGGAGAAGGGCAAAATCCTCCCAGGAATCGGCGAAGCTTTCGTAGAGCATGCCGTTTGGGTTCCAGAAATGTATGTCGTACTTCGCGAGATACGGCATGTCATTTTCTATGGTCTTCTGAAGATAATCGAGGTTCTCAAGGGTGTCGTGTTCTTCGTAGAGTTTCTGGAGGGTCACGTCATGACCCAGCTCGTGGTATATGAAACCAAGGTACAGCAGTTCATCCAGGCGGGTGCTGTTCATGATATCCCGATTAAGGGGAAGCCCGAACATGGTGTCCCTGGCGGTTTTGAAGCTCCAGACTGTTCTCTGGGGCGTCCTCCTGACCAGGGGAAGCATTCCGCCAGCACCCCACACCTGGACACCGTCGATGACCGGGTCGAAGCTGTGACCGTGAACCGCCAGTAGAAACGGATGCTCAAAGCGGTACTCGACGTTCGAGAACCCGGAGTAGTTCGCCATGAACCCATCGGGAGGGAGCAGACGGAGGGCGGCCGTGTAGATGTTGAGGTCCTCTCGGTAGTAGTCCACGTGGGAGCTGTAGAACCCCATGAAATTGGTTTCCCTGGCGAAGTCCCTCAGGGCCGGTAGGAAATCGTCATCAAACCATGGAAATCCGGAAGGGACGCGAGGCTTTATCTCTGGAGGATCTGAGCAGAGGAGGAGGTAATACTCTATTAACATAAGCTGGTAGTCCCTCTTTGGTATAGAGGTGTAGTTCTCAAGGTATTTCCTGAGGATCTTCACAACGGGCTGATTCCGGTAGGGACCGAAGTACGAGTCAACATCGTTGAGGTAGCCGCCCCGGTCTATCACGAAGGTGTCGTTTCTCCCGAAGGCAAGGTAGTACACCACCCCCAGAAGCTCGGCGTTTGGGTTTATCTCCACGGTAACCCTCTGATCAACTGAGTATTGGGCGGTACCAACCGCACCCGTCAGTGGCGTCGTTATGAGGCAGGAGAGGATTATTAACACAAACAGTCGCTTCATGACAACACCCGGTAGTATTGTGTACGTGGACTTATAAATTTTCCGACACATTTTAAAGCTCAAGCAAGAGAGCGAATTCGGGTGACCGAAAATGAGGGTAAGGGCGCTGATTCCAGTTCTCCTGCTCATCGGGATGCTCACGCCCACGGCAACCGCCGGTGGAGGAGACGTCCCTCTGGTGGTAACAACTATAGCCCCCTTGGCCAGCATAGTGAAGGACGCCTTCGGAGGCGCGGTTGAGGTAACGTACATAATCCCACCCGGTGCTGACCCACATGAGTACCAGCTCAGTGCGGACCAGATAAGTCTCCTTGAGAGGGCGGACGTCGTGGTGACCACGGGCGGCCATCTGCCAGTTGAGAAGAAGATCGCGGAGCTGGTGAAAGAGGGGACCATCCGGGGGCAGGTACTCTTCATCGATGATTACAAGGCCGAAGGGTTCCATTATCTGCCCGAGACGTGGTACCACGGCAAGGATAATCCCCATGGGGTCTGGCTTGACCCTTACAACGCCATTTCGATGGCCGCTGCCACTGAAGGGGCCCTTGAGAAGGTCGATCCTGCCAGGACGGATCTCTATAGGACGGACTTCCAGGCCTTCAGGGCGAGGGTGTTGGAGGTCGTGAAGGCGTACCGAGCAATGGTGGAGGGGAACAGGACGGCCATCATACAGATGCCGCCTGATGAGTACGCCGTTCACTGGCTTGGAGTTGAAACCGTGGCGGCAATAAAGCCGGAGGAGGAAGTGCCCGCGGTCGGTGTGGACACACTTCTTCCCAAGGCGGAAGGAGTCAATCTCATAGTTTACGGCAGGAACAGTCCTGAGCAGTTAAAGAAAGCCGCAGAGGAGCTGTCAGAGAAGAGCGGAAAGCCAACCGCAGAGATAACGGTGTTCTGGGCCAACAAAACGTACACGGATGTGCTGATAGAGAACACGGCCGCGGTTCTCAGAGCCCTGGGCGGAAAACCGCAGGTGAAGATGGTCCAAAGCAGAGGCAACCTCACCACCTACGTATTCCTCTCCCTTCTGGTGGGCATTATGCTGGGTGCGGCGGTTGGGGTCATACTGAAGAGATGAAAAAGAGGAGGAACACGAAAGAGCGAGGACATCACTCCCTCTTGTACGGTCTGCCGTCCCACTTCGGCGGCCTTGCCCTCCCTATTATGCCTGCAACGACTATCAGGGTCACGATATACGGGAGGGTGGCTATGAACTGCCAGGGTATCGTTCCCGCTAGCCAGGGGTTGTTCTGTATGTAGATGGAGAGGTTGTCAAAGAACCCGAAGATGAACCCCCCGATCAGGGCCACGAGCGGGTTCCACCCACTGAAGACCATGTTGGCGAGCGCGATGAAACCCCTTCCCGCGGCTATCGTCTTGGTCACGGTTCCAAGCCAGTCCACGCTTAGGTAAGCCCCCGCAACCCCCGCAAGTGCCGATGCTATTAAGACCGCGGTGAAGCGGTACAGTTCAACGTTGATGCCCAGGGCGTCCGCGGCTTCGGGGTTCTCACCCACAGAGCGAATGCGGAGACCGAACGGTGTTCTGAAAAGTATCCACCAGGCAAGGGCCGCCACGATGAACGTTATTGGTACCATAGGACTGAGGGAGTTTCCAAACGCGTCCATCCATAGGGGGGTTATCTGGGCGTAGCTTGGAACCTGGTGCTGTCCCGCCGTACCCCAGTACGCAAGGATTCCAAACGCAACACCGCCGTATCCTATGAGGTTTATGCCTATACCCGGTATAACATGGTCTCCCTTGAAGTAAACGGTTATCACACCGTGAACGGCACCCAGGGCCAGACCCGTTAACGCACCGCCGAGCAGACCAACCCAGCCGCTGTGGGCCATCTCCGCAAAGATAGCCCCAAAGAACGCCGAGAGCATCAGGATTCCCTCGTACCCTATGTTGACCACACCTGCCCGCTCGCTGATAGTTGCACCAACACTCGTGAGGACGATCGGCACCATCGCGGCCAGTGATCCAAGGATAAGGCCAACGATCATGGTCTCGTTCATGGTCCGCCCCTCCTGAAGAGCTTCGTGAAGAGGTCAAGAAGTCCGGGAACCGCAACGGCCACTATTATAATGCCCTCGATGACCTTGACCATCTCAAGGGGAACACCGGTCTGCTGCATCTGTGTGGCACCGGCGTTCAGGGCGCCGAAGAGTATACCCGCGAAGATTATGCCGAGGGGATGGTTCCTGCCAACCAGCGAGACACCTATTCCGTCGAAACCGTAGCCGTAAACGTTGGCGAGTCCCTGACTTATTGAGTAGCTCGGTGGTATACCCATGACCTGAACCGCGCCGGCCAGACCCGCGGTCATTCCACCTATCAGGAAGGACCATATCATCGCGATCCTTGGGTTTATACCCCCGTATTCAGCGGCCCTCGGGTTCTGCCCGCTGGTTCTGAGTTCGTAGCCGAGTTTCGTGTGCCACATGACCACGTAAACGATGATTGCCGCTATCACCGATATAACAAACGCAAGCGAGAGCGTTGAGTTCTGAACGAGGAGCGGAAGTCTCGCTCCCGGAGGTATCGGTACGGTGCTGTTCTGGTTCTGCGGATTGGCCAGGGCGCTGAGGGCCAGCCAGCTGGCTATGAAGAATGCAATCCAGTTGAGCATTATTGTCGATATGACCTCATGAACCCCGCGGTACACTTTGAGCAGCGCAGCGGGGAGCATCCAGAGGGCCCCAATGAGAAGTCCACTTAGGATGCCAGATAATGGGTCCTGAAGGGCCTGAGTCGTGGCAACGGCGGCTATGGCCCCAAAGTAAACGGCTCCCTCTGCACCGATGTTGAATAGGCCGGTTCTGGCACCTATTGCGAAGGTTATTGCCGTCAGGATAAGTGGAGTTGACTTACTCAGCGTCTCGGCGAAGTTTCCAGCGGCAAAAGAGCCCTCTATGAGTGCTTTGTATGCCGCAACGGCGTCGTAACCACTCAACCAGAGAACTATGGCTCCAATGAGTGCCCCGATCATTATCGCGAGAACGCTCTCACTAAGAGGCTTCCAGTAGCTCCGTAACTCGTCCGAGACCTTCATGCCTTCACACCTCCCATCATGAGGCCTATCTGCTCCTCTGTCACCGCATTGGGGTCGACGACTCCCATAAACTGCCCCTCGTACATTATGGCCATCCTGTCGCTGAGCTGGAGCACCTCATCAAGATCCGCTGAAACGAGCAGGACTGCCTTACCCTCGTTCCTCAGCTTGACGAGGTAGTTCCTGATGTACTCGGTCGATGCAACGTCCACACCGCGGGTCGGCTGTGCCGCAACGATGAGCTCCGGCTTCTTACTAACTTCCCTCGCCACTATGAGCTTCTGCTGGTTTCCTCCGCTGAGGGATTTAACCGGAGCCCTGGCCCCGGGTGAGTTGATGTCAAACTCCTCCACGAGGAGCTTTGTGTGATTCTCCACCCGTTTCCAGTTCATGAGCACACCGGCCCGAGAAAACTCCTTCCACCAGTGCATCCCAAGTATGGCGTTCTCCATCACTGTCATTTCCAGGATCAATCCCATGTGCGTCCTGTCCTCAGGGATGTGGGCGAT
>JAMONK010000210.1 GCA_027065835.1 Thermococcus sp.
TTACGAGATCTACTTCTGGTGGAGCGGGAGCTCCGGGATGGGAACGGACAACTTCAACGCGTGGACCGGAAGCGGATGGAACTACAACAGCATAAGCGGTGTCGGGGGAAGCTTTGCCTACACGGGCAACACGTCCACGGGGCTGCAAACCCTGGAGATAGCCATTCCGTGGAGCGCCCTCGGTGGGAAGCACTCTAAGTTCGCGGTGATGGCGTGGGTTACCGGTGGTAGCGGGAGTGCGGTTGATAGCCTTCCAGTGGACCCGGCAATAGACTACAGCAACATAGGAAGCGAATGGGGCGACACAGACACCTTCACAAACATGCTCACCGCCGAGTGGTTCCTCATGCCCGACCTCACCGTGACCCTCAGCGGTCCGGGAGCGGTGGGGTTGCACAGAACGGGCACGTTCAACGTAACCGTCAAAAACGAAGGCTCTCTCGCCGTCAGCGGTGCGGAGGTTGCGGTGTACATCGACAACCAGACTTACACCAACTGGACAACGGACCTGGGCGCGGGCGAGAGCAAGTGGTTCACCTTCAACTGGACGCCCAACACGACAGGAACCCATGTTATTAAAGCCGTTGTCGACCCGTACAACCACATACCGGAGGCCAACGAGAACAACAACGAGTTCTCGATGAACGTCGACGTTATCTGGGTGGGCAACATAGACGTCGACGGCAACCCCAGCGACTGGAACATCGCTCCAGGAAGCCCCAACACCCTCAAGGTTGAGAACGGCATCGCGCTCTGGACGGACGCCGTTGGGGACCAGAGACACGACAAGGACCAGTACCTGCCCGGCGGGACTTCCTCCCACGCTGACCTCACCGAGGTCGGGGTAACCAAGGACGACAGGTACGTCTACTTCCTCTTCGAGTTCGCCAACATGAGCAACATAAAGATAGGCGACAACGGGGCCACCTTCATAGCGGTTCCCATAGACTACAAGAAGGGAGGGGCCAACTGGTTTGCGGGAGAGATGGACACGAACAGCGTCATCCAGTGGGACACCCAGATGGTTATCAACCTGTGCAGCGACCAGTACGTCGGTCAGAGGGAGGCGATCACCTCCGCGGGCAGCACCAAGAGGTCCCTGCTCTACTTCCTCGATCCAAACGGGAACATCATGAACGTGAGCGGTGCCCTCGTCGGCATCAACCTGAACAAGAACACGATTGAGGTCAGGATACCAGTGAGCGTTTTCGGAGGGGCAAAGAGCTTCAACTTCCAGGTGGCCACCGGGTTCAGCTACGGTGACGCGGTCTGGAACTTCGGCAACCCCTTCGCGAACGACGACATCAGCGATATAGTCGACCTGATAACCACTGAACCCACCACCGCCATGGAGCTCAGCGACAACGTCCCCGACTACTACATCCACGTAACCATGAACAACGTTATAGAGGGGGCATCCCTCGTCAACGTGAAGGTCCAGCGGCTCATAGCGTACCAGAACACCTTCGTCATGATAAACAAGTTCTACGGGATCAGGGACTTCCAGAGGGACTACACCAGCTACACGACCCTCATGAAGAAGCTCTCGAACATGCCCCTGACCGGGAACATGAAGAAGAGGCTGGACGAAGCCCAGTCCCAGGTTGCCGAACTGCTCAAGCTCTACGATGAGGGCAGATCCACGATAGACATGCCAAACTACGCGTTTGGGGCATCACTCAAGATATACAGGGCGTACACCGGGCTCAGGGAGGTCGTGAAGGAGCTGGAGGGAATGCTCGCAACGGCCCAGAGCGGGGAGCTTCAGAAGCAGATGGAAATGGAAGAACTGGCCAAGAACCTCACAAAGACGATAGACGGCAATCTGAGTGACTGGAGTGTGAAGCCCGTCGCCGAGGACACCACTGGTTTCGGACAGGACGGCGCTAACCTCAAGGCCCTCTACGTTGACTACGACAGCCAGTTCCTGTACATCGCCATCACAACGAGCAACAAGGCCTCCTGGAGGGTGGCCTACGGAATCTCGCTCGACTACAAACCCGGAGGGTACACCGGCCCCCAGGACAGCTGGGGCAAGAAGATGAGCTTCAAGAGGGGAATCGACGCACAGCTGTACTTCTTCTGGAACGGGGAGTTCTTCGGAAGCAAGGGGACCAACAACATAACCACCGCGCAGCTCGCCCTGTGGAACGGGACCGGATGGGTGTACCAGGACCTCAAGTGGGTCGGCTTCTACGCCTACACCGGAGGGGCCAGCAACGGTCTCCAGACCCTGGAGATAGCCATCCCATGGAAGGCACTGGGAGGAAAACCGAAGGAGCTCTACATCACGGCCTACATAACGGGACAGGGCACGGGAGACTCGGCGGTTGACATACTCCCGGACGATCCCTCGGTCCACGACAAGGCCCCTGGCAACGAGTGGACGGACGCCGACACCGTGAGCAACTTCGCCAAGGTTGTGATCTCCTGAGAACCTTTCCCTTCTTTTTGAGGTTTTCCTTTTCTGCATCATAGAAGGGTCGACGCCAGGTAGAGGGCCAGTGATATCGTGAGCTGGTTGGAGAAGTTATCATCCGGCGGGAAGTTGTAGAACTCGGCCACCATGCCCGCGAGGGAGCCCACGATGGCAAGGGGAAGGCCCAAGAGGGGCCAGAGTATGGCGACACCCGAGATGAAGTAGGCGAGACTCCCTTCAAGGCTTTTGCCGTTGCTGAAACGGTGCCTGCCTATGGATTTGCCGACGATCGCCGCCATAGCGTCCCCCAGGGTGGCGACGGTCACCGCACCCATCGCGGTAACCGGTGGGAAGAAGTAGAGGTTTATGAAGGCGGCGGCCGCGAAGTATATGTGGGCCGCAACGCGGTGGTGCTCGTGCTCGCGGGCTATCTCGTCCGCGAACCTCTCGATCCTCTCAACACTCTCCATGACGTCGGGTTTTACATAGAGACGGAGTCTGCGCTTGATTTTATCCCTGAAGGATTCTATTATCCTGAATGGCTCAAGGGCGACGAAGGAGAAGAACGTGAAACCTATGAGCGCCAGCGTGATGTCCGTCCCAAAGAGCAGGTAGGAGAGCGGAACCAGGAGACCCGCCATGTGAAGGGCCTTACGCTTAAGCTCCACCTTTATCGTCACGTTCCATCACCTCCAGCGCTTCCAGAAGGTTTTTCACAACGTAATCAGCGTACTTCGGTCTCCTGCCGCTGAAGTACCCCCTGTTGACGAGTATCGTAACCGCCCCGATCTCCTTTCCTCCCCTCATGTCGGTATCGTCCCTGTCGCCCACCACGTAGACCCTCCTCTCCCTCGGGAACCTCTCAAGCGCCAGTCTGAAGTTGTAGGGTTCGAGCTTGCTGTGACCCGTCTCCCCGCTGATTATGAGCGCGTCGAAGTAGTCCTTTATCCCAAGGTACTCAAGCTTCTTCCTCTGCCAGTACGTTGAGGAGTCCGTTATCAGAACCAGCCTGGCGCCCATGCGCTTGAGCCCCTCCAGGAACGGCCGGGCATCGGGGAACAGACGAAGGTTGGAGAAGAAAACCCTGTCCACGAGGTTCGTGATGTCCTCAAGCTCCTCCTCGGACACCCTGCCGTAGACCTTCTCCATGAGCCTTTCAAGGATCTTGTCCAGGTCCATCATGTGGAGTTCCCTTGACTGCTCAAGCTCACGGTAGCGGGCGCTTAGTATGTACAGGAACGCCCTGAACTTCCGTTTCCTGAGCAGGTGCGGGATCAGCCTGAGTATCGTGTACTTCCCTGCCTCCCAGGTGTTGCAGAGGGTGTCGTCGAGGTCTATCAGGACCAGCATGTTAATCACTTGAGGGGGACGGTTTTAATCCTTTGGGTCGCTGGGTCGGGTTAAGCTTTAAAAGGAGGGGAAGAACTCCTTATCGTATGGAGAAGGGAATGCTCCTCATAGGGCTTGGCATGGGAATGATAGTACTCGGTTTCCTGTTAGTCTTCATCGGGATTCTGCTCGGCGCATCAAGCGGGGAAAGCGACGTTGAGGGCGGAGGAGTTATAATGATCGGTCCGGTGCCCATAGTCTTCGGAACGGGGCGTGGGGCAACGCTGGCGATGGTCCTGGCGGTGCTCCTGATGGTTCTGTGGATCGCGGGCATCCTGCTGGCGAGGAGGGGATGAAGTGTACTACCTGATGGCCCTCGCTATCCTTCTCGTTGTGGCAAAAAGCACCGAGTGGGCGTTCGAGAAGATCGAGGTACATCCGATAATAGCCCACGTCCTCACGGGGATCCTCCTGGGTCCCTTCATCCTCGGGATCGTCCAGCCAAGCGAGGAACTCAAGGTTCTGGCCGGCTTCGGCCTCATAATGATGATGCTCTACATGGGGCTCACCAGCAACTTCTCGGCGATAGCCCAGAACACCAAAAAGGCGATCGTTGTCGCGGCCCTCGGGGTGGCCTTCTCGTTCATATTCGGTTTCCTCACTGTGGATTTCTTCGGGAACGGTCTGGCGGCGGCGGTCTTCGTCGGGGCAACCATTGGAAACACCGCGATAGAGGTCACCAGCGGGGTGCTGCTGAAGGAAAGGACGAAGAGGGAGGTATCCTCCATACTCATAGGGGCGGCGTTCGTGGACGACATCATCGCCGTGTACCTCATCGGCATAATCACCGGCATGACGCACGGCGGCCTCACGGCCCTCACCCTGGGAGCGCTGACGGTCAAGATAGCCCTCTTCATCACGGTGACCCTGATGCTGTCGGAGTACGTTTTCAAGCGCTCCCGTTGGTTCTACTCCGTGGTGAGGAACCTCAACGTCTTCTTCACTTTCACCCTCATCCTCACGTTCACCCTGGCCATAGCGGCCGAACAGGTCGGCCTCAACCAGATAATCGGGGCATACCTGGCCGGTTTGACCATAAGCCGCCTCCGCGAGAGGAAGGACCCCATGGTTGTGACCAGGATAAAGCTCAACGAGCTGATAGAGGACCTCCAGGTAGTCCTCACCGAGTTCTTCATCCCCCTCTTCTTCATCTACGTGGGGCTGATGTTCAACCCCCCCAGGGGCGATATAAAGCTCCTCCTGATCCTGATGCTCTACACGGGCGCAGTCCTCGGAAAGCTGTTCGGCTGCGGTCTCGGCGCCAAGCTCTTCGGCATGAGCTGGAAGGATGCAACGGCGATTGGGATAGGTATGGGCGGGCGTGGAAGCCTGGACATGGCCATACTGACGCTGGGACTGAGCGCCGGCATAATCGACCAGGCCCTCTTCGCAAGTGTCGTAGCGGTATCGATGCTCACCGCGCTGACGACGCCCCTCTTCTTCAAGAGGTACCTCAAGTGGGCAAAAGCTTAAATTGAAGGGACCAAACATGAACCGGCTGGTGAGAGAATGTTTCCCGACGAAGGCATGGAAGAAGAGGCGGTTCTGGATGAGCTCAGAAAGAAGACATCCAGGGACTTGACGTTTAATTCCGGAAAGATCCTCGGCTCGATGTGCACATACCCCCACCCCCTTGCCCGCAGGGTCTTATCGGAGTACCTGGACAGGAATCTCGGGGACCCAGGTCTCCACGTTGGAAGTCAAGCTGTCGAGATGGAGGCCGTGGGGATGCTCTCCAACCTGCTCGGGCTGGATAAAGGGTACGGGAACATCGTCTCGGGCGGAACCGAGGCGAATATCCTGGCGGTCAGGGCCTTTCGCAACCTAGCAAACGCAGAAAAACCGGAGCTGATACTCCCGGAGAGCGCCCACTTCTCGTTTCTGAAGGCCAGCGAGATGCTCGGGGTTAAGCTCGTGTGGGCAAAGCTGAAGGAGGACTACTCCGTCGACGTGGGGGACGTTGAGAGTAAGATCACCGAGAACACAATAGGGATCGTCGGGATAGCCGGAACGACCGGCCTCGGTGTTGTTGACGACATCCCCGCCCTGAGCGACATCGCCCTGGACTACGGGCTGCCGCTTCACGTCGACGCCGCCTTCGGCGGGTTCGTCATACCTTTCGCAAGGAGCCTGGGCTACGAGCTCCCGGATTTCGACTTCAGACTCAGGGGCGTCAGGAGCATAACCATAGACCCCCACAAGATGGGCATGGTCCCCATCCCCGCGGGCGGCATCATCTTCCGGGAGAAGAAGTTCATCGAGGCGATAAGCGTTCCAGCACCTTACCTGGCAGGCGGCAAGGTCTGGCAGGCGACCATAACCGGGACGAGGCCCGGTGCAAACGCCCTCGCCGTGTGGGCCATGATGAAGCATCTCGGTTTCAGCGGTTACAGGGAGGTCGTGAGAAGGGCGATGGAACTGAGCAGGTGGTTCGCGGGTGAGATCAGGAGGATCCCGGGCGTTTACTTAATCAGGGAACCTATGCTGAACATCGTGTCCTTCGGAACCCGGAACCTGGAGAAGGTCGAGGAAGAGCTCAAAAGGCGTGGATGGGGAATAAGCGCCCACCGCGGCTACATAAGGGTGGTCATGATGCCCCACGTGAGGAGGGAGCACCTGGAGGAGTTCCTTAATGACCTGAAGGACGTTCTCACTCGGTGACCCCCCGTATATCAACGTGAACGAAGGCCGCCTCAACCTCCGGGAGGGCCTCAAGCCTCTTCCGGGTCTCCTCACCGATGTCGTGCGCTTCTTTCAGACTCAGCTCCGGTGAGACCTCAACGTGGAGCTCAACGTGGAGCCTGTTTCCGACGTAGTGGGCCCTCAGATCGTGAACCCCCACAACCCCCGAAACTGCCAGCGCGGTCTTCTTTATCCTTTCACATACCGCGGTGGGCGGGGCCCTACCGGTCAGGTAGCCCACGTTCTCCAGGATTATATCGAGGGCGATCTTGGCGAGCATCAGCGCGACA
>JAMONK010000211.1 GCA_027065835.1 Thermococcus sp.
TCCACCTTCTCGCCGCGCTTGACCTTCGCCTTGACGTAGGTCGTTTCGGGGTTCAGCCACATGTTGGTGACGCCGTAGACAGTCTCCGGCCTCAGCGTCGCGGCCGGCATGTAGATTTCCTCGCCGTCCTCCTCGAGGATGAACTTGATGATGACGTAGTCCAGTATCTGGACGTCCTCACCCTCCATTATGTCGTGGTCCCCGAGGGCTGTTCCAACGACCGGGTCCCACCTGACCCTGTGGGCGCCCTTAACGACCAGTCCTTTGTCCTTGAGCGTCCAGAACTGCCACTCTATGAACTTGCTGAAGGGCGGGAAGAGGCTCGTCGTGTGGAACTCGCGCGTCCAGTCAACACCGAAGCCCGCGCGTATGAATGTCTCCCTGGCGGATTTCATGAAGTACTTGACGATTTCCCTTGGATCCTCAAACTTCCAGAGAATCTCCTCGGGCACCTTGTAGACGTCGCGGTAGATGTGTATCGTCTTTGGGTCGCGGTGCTTTATCCTCTCGGCGATTCCGACTATCGGCGCGCCGGTGATGTGCCACGCCATCGGAAAGAGCACGTTGTAGCCCTGCATCCTCTTGAAGCGCGCTATGACGTCGGGAATCGTGTAGGTCCTCGCGTGGCCGACGTGCAGGTGCCCCGAGAGGTACGGGAAGGCGACCGTTATGTAGAACTTCCTTTCCTTGGGCTTTGCGTTTCTGTCGGGCTCGAAGATTCTTTCCTGCAGCCAGCGCCCCTGCCACTTCTCCTCAATGGCTTTGAAGTTAAGTCCTTCCATTGCCAAACCTCCTCAACGATTTTGCAAAAGAGACGTGCACCAACTTATACTCAAGAATAGGGGGATCCTTTGAATCAGCGGGAAATTCTGCCCATATTCCAACGGAGAAGACACTCCCCCCTCATTGGCATCGCATCGAGTAACACCGTTGGGTATTTAAAGATTTTGGAAAGGGCCGCTGGGTTCATCTTCGCGTTGCCCTTCCCAGTAGGGGGAGCAGGGTTAAGAGTCCGATTACGGCCGGGCCGCAGATTCCACCCCTTTCGCTGGCCGCTGAGCTTTCATCCGTGCTCTGAATCGATGTTGAGGTCATGTTCTCAAAGGTGTAGCTCACGGCCACGTCACCCGCTGGCATCGTGATGGCGTTTCCATCTATTGAAAGTGGGGCATCGCTTAAATCCGCGAGCACGGCTCCTCTGGGCAGTACCACCGTGAAAGGTTCGTCGCTGGTGAAGGTCACCGTCCAGACGGCTCCCTCAGTTTTGAGAAATTCCGGAGTCGAATACGTCACGTTTACTATCCCCGCGTTGCCGGTTTCGATTATCAGCTGTCCGTTTCGGATCGCGTACTGCAGTGGGCTCCCGTTCTCATCGGTGACGAGGAGATCGCTGTAGTTCCCGGGCAGTGGAATAACCACCTGGGTCGTGTACTCCTGAAGGGGTACCTGAACGTTCACCACCACGTACCCATCGCTGTACGGGGTTAGCGTTATGTTCGCGGCACTTACGAGGGGAACCGCAAACAGCAGCAGGGCGATTGGTATCCACTTCATTTTCATCACCGCAGGCGGAAAAATAAAAGAGGATGTCAGCCGTGGTGGAGTATGAACTCGTCCACCTGGTGCAGGAGGTCGAGGGTTATTGCGAAATGGATCTTTGCCTCGGCAGGCTTTCCGTGCCGGAGAAGCTCAATTCCCAGCTTGAACTCCTGGACGGCGGCCTTTAGCTGGAGCTCCGCTTTCCTTGTGTCAACCCCTTTTCTATGCAGTTCACGAAGCGCCCTGGCGTCCTTCTCGATGTGGGTGCCGGTTTCACGGAGGAACGCCTTAGCATCCCTCATCCTCTCCTGGACTTCCATTTCACCCGCCTTTTTTCTTAGGAAACCCAGGGCCATGTAGAAGTCCTTTATAGTTTTGCTGTTCTGCATCATGGTGTTGAGGGCTCCGGTGTAGTTCCCCTGGCCTGCTAACTCTTTAACCTGCTCGTAAACGGTTTGGAATGCCTCCAGCCGTTCCTGAAGTTCGGTGGTGTTCCTGCCGGTCTCGTTGGCCCTCGCGATCACGTGCTGGGTGAAGTTTATTGCCCTTCCACCCTTCTCCAGGAATGCCTCCACTATCCCCTTTGCGTTGTGATATGCGAGCTCTTTCCTGATCCTGCCAAGGGCGGTGTCTAGCTGGGCCTTAAGGCTTCTGGCAGTCTTCAGGTCCGTCTTCGCCTTGTCAAAGTTCCCTGCCTTCACATCCTCCAGGACCATCCTGTAGGCTTTCTCCGTCTGGTTAAGAAGCTGAGTCGTGTTGCCCACGTCGATACCCTGCCTCTCGGCCGCTGTGATGATGCGCTCCGCCATCCTGAAGTATCCCTTCATCCTCTCTACCTCTGCGGGAAGCCTCTCCCTCAGCTCGTTCCTTCCGCTCTTTATTCCCTGAAGAACCGCCCTGTAGTGGTGCATGGCTATGATTCCCTCAGTAGTGGCCTCGCAGTAGTCACCCTCGTTGTACGCGTTGATGGCCTTCTCCTTGTACTCCTCAGCCATCCGATACTGCTCCATTATACTGGAGTTGTCCGGCAGTGTGACTCTGCTCAGTATCCTACCCGTTATGTTGCTGAGCTTTTCAATCGCCGTTATTATGTGTTCTGCCACGATCTGTTCCTGGGTCGTGTTCTCGATCTCCGGGGGCAGGTTGCCGTTACTGGTACTGGTGGTGTTCGTCGTGGTGTTTGCCGCTGCCATTGTTAGACCCGCCGGGATGAGGGCCCCGACGAGCAGCCCTATGATCAACCAGGCTTTCAGCCATCTCATGGGTGTCACCTCGATGTCACATGCGTCCAACCCCTATTTTAGGAACGCGGTGAAAAGAACGTTCCGGAACGTTCCATAATGCCCAACCTGCTTTCTCAAGTCTGTTCTTGAACAACGGAGGTTCTGGCGATATTAGTAGAAGATGAGAAACGCTTAGAAACGTCTTCAGAGCACCACGAGTTCGCGGTCCGCCCTGGTCAACCGCTTCCCCCTGCCCTCTTTCACCACAACATCGTCCTCTATCCTCACCCCTCCAAGACCCGGAACGTAAACGCCGGGCTCTATAGTGAACGTCATCCCGTCCCCCAGAGTTACCTCCCCATCCGGCCCTATGAAGGGCTCCTCGTGGACGTCAAGACCCAAGCCATGGCCCGTCCTGTGGGTGAAGTATTCACCGTAACCCTTCCCGGTTATCGTTTCTCTGGCAGTCGCGTCCACTTCCTTTGCCTTTATCCCACTTTTAACCGCCCTGTAGGCCTTCTCCTGTGCATCCTTGACGACCTCGTATATCTCGAGCAGCTTTTCGTTTGGCCTTCCCAGGGCTATCGTCCGCGTTATGTCCGAGCAGTATCCCTGCACCTTTGCACCGTAGTCCATGATGACGAAATCTCCCTTCCGAAGCCTCCTGTTGCCTGGAAGGTGATGGGGGTTCGCCCCGTTCTCCCCTGAGGCGACTATCGGCTCAAAGGATAGCCCGTCTGAGAGTTCTCTGATAAGCAGTTCAATCTTCAAAGCGAGCTCTCTCTCGCGCATTCCAAGGAGGTCAAGGTTCAACGTCTCTTCAAAGACCCTGTCGGCAACTTTGGCTGCTCTCTCCATGAGTCGTATTTCCGCTGGGTCTTTTCTCATCCTCAGCGCTCGCATCAAAAGGTTCAGCGGATGGAACTCAAAGTTCCTGTTGCCCAGTTTTATAACGTGTATCAGCCAGTCCGAACGCATTGTGTTTTCCACGAGGATCCTGCCGCTTGAAAGTTCAAGCTCCCCGAGTATCCAGGCCAGCTTCTCGTAGGGGTTCTCACCATCGCGCCAGAAGGTCACCGGAAAGTCCCGGATGGTGTTCTCGTAGAGGCTCGGTGCCAGGAGCTGGTACTCCCCGTCCGAGTTAAGTACCAGGAGTGTGACCCTCTCCCCGGATTCGTGGAGGTGGAGACCCGTCAGGTAATAGAGATTTGCCCCGGGGCTTATTAAAGCACCGTCAAATTCGTTCTCCCTCATAATCTGGACCAGTTTTTCAATCCGCACATCGGTCACCGCCTCTTACTTCAGTACATTGGATATAAACCTAGCGCCCGTACCGTGATGGCTGTTTATCGGATGTACCTGTGCACCAAGAACCCCAAAAGGATCCCCGTAACGGCGTCCCATATCCAGTGTTCAGCGAGGAGAACCGTTGCCGGGGGGATGAGGGCTATCCACAAAGCCAGCATCCTGGCGGGCCATTCCCTACGTCTCCACAGTGCCAGGAAGCTTATCGTCGCGATGGTGCAGTGGGGGGAAGGGAGCACAAACTGAGGCCGGGCCTGCCAGCCGTTGGGGGCGTACCTTTCAGGGAGCCCGGGATAGACGTAGTGGGGAGCGTTTACGTTGGCCACTGCAAAGATGACCGCGAGCAGGGTGAATGCGGTGGCGTAGCCGAGCACGAGCTTTCTCGCTCGAAGAACGTCTCCAACGAGGAGGACGTATCCGAACGTCAGCACCATAGCCCACGTGAACCCGGTTCTGTAGGCGGTCCTCATCAACACGTAGATTATGTGATGGCCTTTGGTCCACAGAAGGAGCGTGAGGACGAAGTGTCTGGAGGTTCCCGGGAGTTTCAACAGGAGTCCGTTGTAGTTGATGCTCCAGTGTCCGATTAGGGGATAGACCACTCCGTAGATCGTCCAGCCCGCGTAAACCGCCAGGAACTCAAGCAGCAATTTTATCCTCGGCTTTAACATGGCCATCGTTGAGGTTATTATTCAAAAACTTTAAAAACTCAACCTCGAACCCCGAGCGACTGGGCGGGCTAGGCCCGCGGGATGTTCCCGTAAGGGAGAACCACAAACATGGAAGAGGTGAAAGGGATGAGCATGTACAAATACATTAGGGAAGCCTGGAAGAACCCGAAGAAGAGCTACGTGGGAGGGCTTCTAAAGGTCAGGATGATAAAGTGGAGGAGAGAGCCGGTCGTCGTCCGTGCCGAGAGACCGACCAGGCTCGACAGGGCCAGGAGCCTCGGCTACCAGGCCAAGCAGGGCTACGTGGTCGTTCGCGTCCGCGTCAGGAAGGGCGGCAGGAAGAGGCCCAGGTGGAAGAGTGGAAGAAAGCCGAGCAAGATGGGTCAGGTCAAGTACAGCCCGAAGAAGAGCCTCCAGTGGATAGCCGAGGAGAAGGCTGCCCGCAAGTTCCCGAACCTCGAGGTCCTCAACAGCTACTGGGTCGGCGAGGACGGAATGTACAGGTGGTTTGAGGTCATAATGGTCGACCCGCACCACCCGGTCATCAAGGCCGACCCCAAGATCAACTGGATCACCGGCAAGGCCCACAAGGGTAGGGTCTTCCGCGGACTCACCAGCGCCGGCAGGAAGAGCCGCGGCCTTAGGAACAAGGGCAAGGGCGCCGAGAAGGTCAGGCCCAGCATAAGGGCCAACAAGGGCAGGGCCAAGTGATTTTGGCCTTTATCATGTTTTACCTTTCACACCAGTTGGTTCTTTTTATGGGTTTCCCTCAGTCTTTTGATGCACTCAAGTGCGATCCCCATTACCGGGCTTCTTTTGGACTGTCCTGATAAAAAATGCCCTTCCGAACGGAGTTCTACTCAGGATAAAAAGGAAGAATTTTTACTTAAAGTAAATGGAAAGACTTATATTTAAGAGTTGCATAATGTGTAGCATAAAAGTTTGAAAGTGATATCATGGCGAGGTATGTGCTGTGGTATTTCAAGCCTTTTGGTGAGGACTACGCAACGTTTGATACCAACAAGCCGGCATCCCTGAGGGACATGGGGTTCGACTACATGATGAGGATTATGAATAAGTTCTGCCGTAAAAACTGTCATAAAAAGGAATATAACTGCGGTGATGTTAATGGGTACGTTTTCTAAGTTCCTTGTCCTCTCTCTGGTTTTTTCCTTCCTTCTCATTCCCTTGGCGAGCGGTGCCAGTTACAGGGGGATCATAACAACCGGTCTCACCTGCAACACCGGCCTTAACTCCGTATTCCTTACCGTCAGGGTTTACCGAGTGAGCACGGGGAGTCCAAACTTCATGTTTGACATGGATGACATCCCCAATCCTCCAATAAGGTATCCGCCGGATAATGGGTGGTGGAACAACTGGACTGATTACCTCTTCTACATCAACGGCTCCGGCGCTTACCTCGTGGAGACGATTACCCCAGATTCTCCTTCCCCGGTCCGGTTCACGTCTCCCTCCTACGCTTACGAGGGTTCGGGGCGTTTCACCTGGTACCTCATCCTCGACCACAACGCGACGCCCTTGCGGCTCAGCCCGAGGCATGCAATCGGAATCTACCGCTTCAACGGGAGCTGTTTAGAAAGGACAGCGGTTGAGAACTCGACGGAATTCCCCTGGCAGCTGGAAGGAAGTAAGTACGCTGTCATAGAGGAGTACAAGACCTACATGCTTTTCGATCCAGAGGTAAGGGGCTCCCTTGGGTGGACTCCCTTCAACGTCTCAAAGGCCCTCATCAATCGGTACTTCGGTTCGAACACGACACGTAACTCCCTGTTTGGTATGGTTTTCATGAACCGTAGCGCCATTCTTATCGGCTCCATGGAGGGGTTCTTTGAGGGGAACGGGAGTTACTATTTCCTCAAGCCGGTTAAGTTCAACCCCGCCGGGTTTAACTACACCGTCATC
>JAMONK010000212.1 GCA_027065835.1 Thermococcus sp.
GAGTATCGGTACGTGGATTCCGGCCGCCTCGTCGAGGATGTACAGGTCGGCCGTCTTCTTGTAGCCTTCGGCCGGCGGATAATACCTAAGACCGATCTTCCGGGCGTACAACTCCTTGATTAGGCCCTTCTCCTCGACAACATGGGGCTTGAAGCCGAGCCGCTCCAAAGCTCTTTTGGCGAAGCGGAAGAGCGCCTGGACGTTCTCGGGCTCGGGGGCCGTCACGACTACGCGTGTGCGCTTTCCAAGGGCCAGGGCCAGACCTATAGCGGCGATTCCCACGGAAACGCTCTTTCCGCGTCCCCTGTCAGCGGTGATGACGAGCATGCCCTCCTCCTCAACCAGCCCCTCGAATGCCCTGAGAACTTCGACCTGCCCCCCGGTGAGGGCCATTTCGTACAGCTCGCGCGGGAAGAGTGTCTCCTCCGGAATCGGGACCCCTTTCCTCGATCTAATCTTCGCCTGACTCTTGCTTCTCTTCGGTTTCTTCCGTATCTTTCCGTTCTCGGTTATTATGTAGATACCGTCGTGCTCGGTGAACTTCCGGATGAGACGCCGGTTGAAACGCTTCTTGACGTCGTCTATCGTGTAGGGCGGCGTGACGAGGCTCTTGTGGAAACCGGTCCACATGTCCCGCCATTTCTTGAAAGGATGGGCCAGGATGAATATCAGCCCGCCGCCGCGGACGGTCTCGATTATCCGACCTAGGTCGTTCGGTGAGTAGTCGTAGCTCATATCCAGAACCAGCAGGTCGTACGTTCTTCCAAGTATGTCGCGGGTGTGCTTGAAGGTTACCGCCTTCACCTCGATGTCTGACCCCGCTAAAAGGTCAAAGTGCTTCCTGAAGGCCTCGTAGCGCTTTCTCCCGTAGGTGTCCTCTCCAAGGGCATCCGTCGCGTAGAGGAGCTCAATCCTACCCTCGCCCTCGTCCCTCAACCGTTTCTCGCGGAGGTCATCGAGAATCTCCCCCAGGGCTCTGGCCGATGCGCCGGCCAGGATTCCGGCCAGTTCGGCCTTCCTCAGCGTATCCCCCTCTATAAGTATAATCCTCCTGTGGAACTTCTCAAGCGCCTGGGCAAGGGCCGTTTCGGTGAGCTTGAGAACCTCGTCCTTAACCTTCTCGCCTTTGGCATAATCTCTCACTTCCTTGTCAAAGCGGACCTTGACGGTCACGGCCGCCACCTCCCGGATAAAAGGGAGAGGGGGGATTTAAAAAACTAATCAATGGATCAAAGAGTAATCACCAAAAGGTTACCGGTGAAAATAAACCTCGTACGTGTCCTTTCTGTTGTCCTTGTACCAGTATTTGAGGCCCTTACCGTTGTACACAACAACATAAGGGGGCCACGCCTCCCCAGCCTTCCCGGCCGCCCTGTAGAGGGTTATTGAAACGTCTGCCTCCACTGGAGAGTACCCAACGCTGAACGTCAGCGTAACATCCTTAACCATCCAAGCCGGCCCGTCATCGTTTGTGATGAAATTAACATCCTGGGGATCGTCGGTTACGGTGCCGTACACGGACGGCATCGCGGGTGGGTTTTCTGTCCGGACTGATGAGTCAACGAGGTTCATGATGTACCTGGGCACAAGAACGTACTCGATAACCCCCAACCATGAGGTGCTCACCATGTAACTGTCGAGCTCATACTCAACTTTAGCGTTTACAACCTTTCTCCGGTACTGGGGCGAGTAGTCATTGTAAAGCTCAACGCAACTATCCGTGTTCGCTATCGCTATCTTTTTGTCGCCTCTCCTCCATGAGTGGGGATCAGGGCTTCCAGTCAAGACGTCCTGGTAGAATGAATCGTACCAAATACCGGTAGGTCCATTTGTGTGGATACCCGCAGAAAGGCACCACTTCACCCTTGTCCATGGTGCAGCGTGGATTACACCCGCCGGCAGAATCGTGGTGGAGTACTCATGGTAAGCTGGGGTGGATGTGTAGTAGATCCCCCCGGAGAGTGCTAAGGGCATCCCTTTTCCATCCCAAACGAACTCTCCGGTCTTTTGCGCCTCGATTGCCCTCCGTCTCATTATTTCAAGTTCCTTCTTTGAAACCTCCCTGGAGAACAGCCTGAGGTTAACGTCAATGTGGGTTATCGGCTTGCCCGGTTCAAATGTAACGAACCTTCCACCGCTGTAGAGCCGGCCATCAACGAGCCCGACGACACCTATGAAATAGCTCTGGCTCAAGAACACCGTTCGTTTTGTAGTGGTGACCCTCCCGTCTTCGAGCGTTGGGACTTCCCGGATACCGACGGGTACCCTCTGAATTTTGAATGCAACGGACGAGGGGCCGTTTACCTGCCTAACCAGGATCATCCTCGGGGTTTCTGAGGAATAGTTTATAACGGTGAGGATAAGCGGACCCTTAAACGCCTTTCCATTGTACATCGGGTTCACGTGGAATACGGCCAGTCCCACAGGTTTTCCCATCAGCCAGTCGGAGTAGAGGGAGTAGAGCTGACCAGAGTAGCTCGGCGACACTCCCTCGGAGGCAGGTATCGCTATTAAAAGAACCAAAAATAAAGCCGCCAAACCCACCAGGATTTTCCCCATAACACCACCTCATGGATGTCCTAGGAGTACTATCGTAAAAAGTGTTTATATTTTTTTTTTTGAGATACCTATCGAAACGCTAAGTTTTTATACGAAAAAGACCGAATTAATACGGTGGTTTCTATGGCCAAGGGATTGGATACCAAAGATCTCGAAAAATTCAAGCTCGTTGGGAACATCGACGCCTTGGGAAGAAGGCTCGTTTTCCAGGTAACTGAGATAAGTGTTGAGAAGGACGACTACTTCTCAAAGCTCTACCTCTATGACGGCAGAAAGGTTAGACCCTTCACCTCGGGAAAGAAGGACTCCAATCCGAGATTTTCACCGGATGGAAAAGTGATAGCTTTCACCTCCAAGCGCGACAAAGAGAGCAAAGAGGCCGAGCTCTACATCATCCCCATCGACGGCGGCGAGGCGAGGCTTTTAGCGAAGTTCAAGTACGGAATCAAGAACATCCGCTTCACTGAGGACGGGAAGAGCATAGCGGTCGTTACACCGATAGACATTGAGAAGAAGCCGAAAGACGACGTCCACGTCATCAAGGAGATTCCCTTCTGGTTCAACGGCGTCGGCTGGGTCTATGGGAAGAGAAGTGTGGTTTATCTCGTTGACCTTGAGACGGGCAGGAAGAGGCGCGTAACGCCGAAGAACCTCGACGTCTCGCAGATCAGGTTCCATGAAGGAAAGCTCTACTTCATAGCCCAGGAAGACCGCGAGAGGAAGCCGATGGTGAGCGACCTCTATCTGCTGGAAGGCAGAAAAGCGAAGCGCCTAACTCCGGGGGAGTGGAGCGTTCAGGACTTCATACCCCTCGACGACGGCACGTTCATCCTCAAGGCCAACACCCGCGAGCGCGGGATTCCGACGAATACACACATCTACCACTACAACCCCGAGACGGGCGAGATGAGGAAGCTCACCGCGGAACTCGACAGGGCTGCATACAACTCCCTGAACTGCGACGTCAGGGGAAGCCAGAGGGCCGAGCTGGTTTTCAAGGACGGCTGGGTTTACTATGTCGCAACCGACGGTCCAAGGGCCAACCTCTTCAGGGTGAACCTCGAGGGGAAGATAGAGCGCGTCATTGGCGGCGACAGGAGCGTTGAGAGCTTCGCAATCGGCGACTACATAGCCTTCACCGCCCAGGACGCGGTCACTCCGACGGAGCTCTACGTTCTCAGGGATGGAAAGGAGAAAAAGCTCACGGACTTCAACGGCTGGATAAAGGAGTACACCCTCTCCAGACCGGAGCACTTTAAGGTTAAGGCCAGCGACGGCGCTGAGATTGACGCCTGGATTATGAAGCCCGTTGACTTTGAGCCCGGAAGGAAGTATCCCGCCGTTCTGGAGATTCACGGCGGGCCTAAGACGGCTTACGGCTACTCATTCATGCATGAGTTCCACGTTTTAACGGCCAAGGGCTTCGTCGTGATATTCTCCAACCCGCGCGGCAGCGACGGCTACGGCGAGGAGTTCGCCGATATAAGGGAGCACTACGGGGAGAGGGACTATCAGGACCTCATGGAGGTCGTTGATGAAGCACTGAAGCGCTTCGACTTCATTGAGGGGGAGAGGCTCGGCGTCACCGGGGGCTCCTACGGCGGCTTCATGACCAACTGGATAGTCGGCCACACGAAGCGCTTCAAAGCGGCCGTGACCCAGCGCTCAATCTCCAACTGGGTGAGCTTCTTCGGGACGACGGATATCGGCTACTTCTTCGCGCCTGACCAAGTAGGCGGCGACCCCTGGAGCAACACCGACGGCTACTGGGAGAAGAGCCCGCTGAAGTACGCGCCGAACGTGGAAACTCCGCTCCTCATAATCCACTCGATGGAGGACTACCGCTGCTGGCTCCCGGAGGGTCTACAGTTCTACACGGCGCTCAAATACCTCGGCAAGACCGTCGAGCTCGCTCTCTTCCCGGGCGAGAACCACGACCTCAGCAGGGGCGGAAAGCCGAAGCACAGGGTCAAGAGACTTGAGCTGATCGCCGGATGGATGGAGAGGTGGTTGGAGAAAGCCTAAATCTTAAAAGATGACCGCATCCAGTACATAAAGTATGAAGCTGGATATCCAATTTCCCCATTTTTATCTTAGAGTTGAGCTTTCAATGACAACACTAAAAAAGAATATGAAGCTAGTTGTCAAAAACGCTGAGCTTGCTGGTGTCTATGCTTTCATCTTTGTCTTAACAGGCCTGTTCTTTGGAATTTCTTGGGCAATATTACATGCCCAGAAAATATCCCTGAACGAGATTGGCGACTTTAGCTCCCTTGTTTATGTATTCATTGCGTCGTTCTTTGTTAGTCTCATGTTTCTATCGAAAATTCCAAACTTTGTACATAAACTTGATGTCATCTTTGGGGGATTGTTATATCTCTCAATATTCTCCCTTCCAATCTCCTCAATTATCCGAGATCATAGCATCGCGAACATTCTGAAAAGTTTGGGAATAATAGCGTTTTTAATATTCTTCATTTTTGACATGCATATCAGACCAAAACGTCCCTCTCAATTTTATGCAAAGCTTCCACGGGGATATAACCCCACATGACACATAACCTTTAAATACGTGAATTCACATAATTCTGTGCGGTGATGCCATGCCAAACATAACCCTCTCCGTCCCGCCCGACCTCTACAGGAGAATGAAGAAGTACCCGGAAATAAAGTGGAGTGAAGTGGCAAGGAAGGCCATAGCGGAGTATCTGGCCAAAATCGAGGCCGAGGAGCTTAGCTCGGACGAGCTGTTATCGCTCCTTGGCGAGGACTTCAGGAAAGAGCTTGAGAGCACGCCCGTTGAGGAGTACGAGAAGGCGCTCAAGAAAACGAGGGATGCCGAATGGAAAAGGCTCTCTACGACACCAACGTCCTGATTGAGGCAGTAAAATCCCGCAAAAAGCTCGAAGGGTACACCACAGTCCTCAACGTCGTGGAGTTTCCAAGGGCGCTCGAGCTTGGACTGACCGTGATAACGCCGAGCCTCGAAGACTATCTACTGGCTATCAAGATATCGCAGGCAATGGTGAAGAGGGGAGCACCTGTTCCAGCAGTTGATGCCATCGTTGCCGCCGTTGCAATGAACCGGGAGCTGACGCTCGTCACGAAGGACAAACACTTTGAATGGATAAAGGAAGAATTTAAGGAGCTGAAACTTCAAAGCGTATAATCCAGAACCTTCTTGGCCTCCTCGATGTGCTCGGGGTAGACGTTCTTAATCTCCGGGTGGAGGGCTTTGATGACCCTTCCGATGAGCACGAAGAGCGTTCTTGCTGTGATCCAAAGCATCGCCAGATTTGTCAGGTCCCAGCAACAGAACACATGCAAAATTTCGAAACGCTGGATTTTTAAAGGGCGAGTTGAGACGGAAACCATGCTCGGGATAATCCTAGCCTTCCCAGAAAAGCGATGGGAGAACTACACCCTTCCGGTTGCGGATGAACCGGTCGTGAAGTTCACGGAGAGGAGGCTCCTCACAAGCAAGAGGATAGACGAAGTCATGACGGTGGTCAGGAAGGACAAGCTCAGAACCTATTCCCTCCACGTCTCGAACCCCCTTCCCGTTGCCGCGAGGAGCAGGATGGAGGCCCTTCTGAAAGCCCTCCCCGGGGAGCCGTTCTTCCTTGCTGAGGGCAACATGCCACTGATAATGCCCTTCCTTGTGAACTACCTGATCGGGCTCTTCTACGAGAACGAGCCGGAGGCGCTGATACCTGTGTGGAAGGATGGGACGGCTGAGGTCACGCATGCGGTTTACGAACCAGAGGCGCTGGAGGACGCGATAAAGGCGGCCTTGGCCGAGGGTTACCGAAATCTGAGCAGGATAACTGGGTTCCTCGAGTACCAACCACTGCCCATTGAGGAGCTGGCGAAGAGAAATCCTAAGGTTACTCTGAGCTTCTTCCGGATTCGCAGCCCCTTCGATGCTCGTTTTGCTGAACGGACCCTCAAAAGAGTGGAGGAATGAGGTTGTAACATCATGTAAATTTTAACAATTTTTACAAAATTTTGTAGAAAGTGTTAAATAGGGTAAGACACTATCCCACTGTATACCGGAC
>JAMONK010000213.1 GCA_027065835.1 Thermococcus sp.
CTCGAAGCCATGAAAATGGAGAACGAAATCCCAGCACCAAAGAACGGAATAATCAAAAAAATCCTAATCAAAGAAGGCGACACCGTCAACACAAACGACCCACTAATAGAAATCGGGTAGCCCACGGACCTCTCTTTTACACCCCTTTTCATTTCAACGGCATGGAAGTGTTTTAACCGACGGACTAACGCTGAACTTCTTATCATAAGTTAAAAGACGAAATATTTTCGGGCTTTTGCCGAAAAACATTTATATTCTGGACGTGTACGTTAATGTGCAAAATCTAGCGGAGGTGCAAATATGGACTCTGCTGTAATTGTACTGATAGCGGCGGCCATATATGTTGGTCTGTACTTCAGCTATGGTAAGAGCCTTCAAAACAAGGTCGTCAGGGCAGACTCCACCAGGCCGACCCCGGCACACAAACTCTACGATGGTGTTGACTACGTCCCGGCGAACCCCGTTGTCCTCTATGGACATCACTTCGCGTCTATAGCGGGGGCGGGGCCCATCGTCGGTCCGGCCGTGGCAATGGCATGGGGATGGATCCCAGGACTGATGTGGGTTTGGTTCGGAAACGTCTTCATAGGCGCAGTACACGACTACCTGTCCCTCATGTCGTCGGTCCGCTACGATGGTAAGTCCGTCCAGTGGATCGCAGGAAAGCTCATGAGCAAGAGAACAGGTATAGCTTTCGAGCTCTACGTCTGGTTCTCACTGGTTCTTGTAATTGCGGCGTTCGGAGCTGTCATCAGCGGCATCTTCGTCAGCACACCCGGAGCGGCGACCGCCTCATGGCTCTTCATGCTGGTGGCGGTGATCCTTGGGCTGCTCCTCTACAGGTGGCAGGTGGACTTCAAGCTCGGAACTATAATCGGCATTCTGATGCTCATTGCCGCAATATACATCGGGTTTAAGTACCCAGTAACGGCCAGCAAACACGTGTGGCTCATAGCCCTTGGGCTCTACGTTATAATAGCATCTGCGTTGCCCGTGTGGATACTGCTGCAGCCAAGGGATTACCTCAACGCCTATATCCTGTGGTTCGGTCTCATCCTCGGCGGCCTCGCCTTCATCATAGTGGGCATCAAGGGCGTCGGCGGTTTCTCAGCACCGGGCTTTACCACGTGGAGCGCCAAGGTCATAGGTAACGCCAAGCTCGGTCTGGCGGGTATAAAACCGTCCCCGTTCTGGCCGACGATACCGCTGGTAATCGCGTGTGGTGCCCTCAGTGGGTTCCACTCCATCGTCGGTTCGGGGACCACATCGAAACAGCTTGACAACGAGCTCCACGGCCTCATGGTCGGCTACGGCGGAATGTTCACCGAGGGGTTCCTCTCGACCATAGTCATCTCCTCGATAGCGGTCTTCGGTCTTCAGGTCTTCAAGGACCTCAACATACCGGTAACCTACAGCAACTGGGGACAGCAGTACGCCTACCAGGTTGTCTCCCACGGGCTCAAGGTCAAGATATTCGCCCTCAGCTATGCCTACGGCGTTAACCATGCCTTCGGAATCTCCGTCCACGCGGCCGCACTCTTCGCGAGCCTCTGGGTTGCGGCCTTCGCCTTGACGACCCTCGATACAGCCACGAGACTCGGTCGTTTTGCCTGGCAGGAGATCATGGACATGGTCAACGGACCGAGCGTACTTAAGAACAAGTGGATCGCTTCGATCATCCTCGTGGCCTTTGGAATCTACATGGCGTGGGGAGGAAGCTTCCTTATCCTGTGGCCTGCCTTCAGCGGCATGAACCAGATGCTGGCCAGCATCGCCCTCATGACGGCATCACTCTGGGTCGCCAAGGTGCAGAACCCACACGGATCCTGGAAGTGGGCAGTCGTCATACCCGCGCTGTTCCTATGGATCACGGTCACGGCGGCCCTCCTCTGGTTCCTGGTGGTGGTCAAGCCGGGAATCTGGGTCAGTGTGATAACCATCGTCGGCCTGCTGCTGAACATAATGCTGGTCATCGACTGGTACGCCGCATGGAAGAAACCCTCCGAGGAGTACGCCGCGATGGCCACCTGAACCTTTCGTTTTTCTTTCACTTTTGGAGGTGATCGATTGCAGAAGATAAGGGACTTCTTGAAGGGCTTTGGAGAGGCCTTCAGAGACCAATCAACGGAGTACATAGAGTTCGAACTGAAGGAGCTTGAGAACGTCTTCGCCCTCGTTCTGATGGGCTCCTTCGTGGGCATACCCTCCCCGCCGACCACTCTCGTCCTCAGGCTGATGCCATATATGGCGGACGAGATACGCGTCATGGAGAGCCGTGCGGTGAACCTCGACGACGTCTTCGCCCAGGTGGCGGGAATGTTCGATATAGACTGAGTGGAGGGTGGTACAATGCGCGACTACCTGCTTCCGAAGAAGGGTTTCAGGGTCATCTTCGTCATCGGAAAAGGCGGGGTTGGGAAGACGACGACGAGCGCCTCGATATCCGTCGCCCTCGCAGAGAAGGGTTACAAAACGCTCATCGTCTCCCTAGACCCCGCCCACAACCTTGGCGACGTCTTCATGGAGAAACTCAGGGACAAACCGAAGAAGCTATCTGAAAACCTCTACGCGAGCGAGCTCGACATGGAGAAGCTCATAGAGGGCTACCTCAAACACCTCGAGAAGAACCTCAAGAACATGTACCGCTACCTCACCGTCATAAACCTGGAGAAGTACTTCGAGGTCCTCAGCTACTCCCCAGGCATAGAGGAGTACGCCACGCTCGAAGCGGTCAGGGAGATTCTCAATGAGGGGGACCAATGGGACATCATAGTCTTCGACACGCCGCCAACGGGCCTGACCCTCCGCGTCCTGGCCCTGCCAAGGATTTCACTCATCTGGACGGACAAGCTCATTGAGGTAAGGAAGAAGATACTCCAGAGGAGGAACGCTGTCGTCAAGATAAAGGGCGAGCAGACGTACAACATCGACGGCCGGGAGTACAGGCTACCCAAAGAGGAAGGGGAGGACCCCGTCATGAAGGAACTCCTATCCTACCGTTCGGACGTGGAACTGGTCGAGAAGATCATCACAGATCCCGAGAAGACGAGCGTCGTGGCGGTCATGAACCCGGAAATGCTCCCGCTCTACGAGACTGAGAGGGCCGTTGAAAGCCTGCGCAAGTTCAAGATTCCGCTCAACCTCGTAGTTGTGAACAAGGTCATCACCCTGAGGGAGGAGATACCAGAACTCAGGGTCAAGATGGACGCTCAGAGGGCAGTCCTCAGCGAGATAGACAAGAAGTTCAGGGGTATCGAGGTAATGAAGATACCAATGTTCGCCGAGGAGCCCCGCGGGCTGGAATGGCTCAGACGCCTCGGGGGAATGGTCTTTGAAGGGGAGGGCACAGAAGCCCCTTGAGAAGGTTGCGACCAGGAGACACACGTGAGGCCAGTTGGAACACTTCAGAGTCAATTTCCACGCAGGCGAGGGGAACGTGCCCGATGGACCCAGCATGAGAAAGTTTGAAATACTGGACACAACTAGATGTATTACCAAACTGGTGATGACCCATGGAAATAAGTTCGACCCTGCTGTTCGCCCTTATGGTTGTTGCGGCACTCACATCGATACAGTTTTACAAGGGCAGGAAGCTTAACCTTCAGATCATGCAGCACTACCTCAGAAGCATCGAAGAGGTGGTTAAACCCGATGACAAGGACTACGTGTGGCTCGGTGGCTACATAGGCTTCCGTGCGAACTACAAGGTGAACAGGGACAACGTGAGAAAGTTCGAGTACACACTCACCCTGCTCCCGAGGCAGAGCCTGCTCTACTTCCCGATAGCCCTGGTAACAAGCCGGCACGATAAAATATACTTTGTTGTAAGGCCGTTCTCTCAGATAAAACATGAGGTTCATCTGATTCAGAAGGGATACTACAGGATGCGTCCCAGCATAGAGAACGAGGACTTTCTCCAGAAGGATACGGTGGTGATCGAGGGCAGGGAGTACGAGGCCCTCTTTGAAAAGAGACGTGACGTGGAAAGCCTCAAGGGGCTCATAACCTCGATGTCAAAGCCGGAGAACGTCAAGCACGTTTCACTGACCCCAAAGACCAACGTCTTCTACGTTCTGATGAAGCCGGAGCCCGATACCATAGACCACGACGTCAGAAAGATCCTCGACTTCACCAACCGGAAGCTGAACGAAGGTTCTTTCTCTTCTTAACTCCAATTCCCACAATCCTTTTATTGCTGGAAACACTAGAAAAAGCCCAGAGCACTCACACTGGGGGGGTTGAACTTGGACATTTATAAAATAAGGTCCGGAACGCCCGACAGGGGCTGGGTCATCCTCGTTCACGGCCTCGGCGAGCACAGTGGAAGGTACGGAAGGCTCATCTCGATGCTCAACAACGCCGGCTTCGCGGTCTACACCTTTGACTGGCCAGGTCACGGAAGGAGTCCAGGCAAGAGGGGGCACGCGACTATAGAGGGGGCCATGGAGATAATCGACTCCATGATCGATGAAATCGGTGAGAGGCCTTTCCTGTTCGGCCACAGCCTCGGCGGGTTGACGGTTATCCGATACGGGGAGACGAGGCCCGAGAGGATAAGGGGTGTGATAGCGTCCTCCCCTGCGCTGGCCAAAAGTCCAAAAACGCCGGGCTTTATGGTCGTCCTTGCGAAGTTCTTGGGCAGGGTTGCACCTGGGCTAACCCTATCCAACGGTCTCGATCCGAAGCTCCTCTCAAGGAATCCCAGCGCGGTAAAACGTTACATCGAAGACCCCCTCGTCCACGACCGGATATCCGCGGCTTTGGGAAGGAGCACATTTGAAAACATGGAGCTGGCCCACAGGGAGGCCGGGAGGATAAGGGTCCCCGTGCTGCTAATCGTCGGCACGGGTGACGTGATAACACCACCTGGAGGCTCAAAGAGGCTCCTGAAAGAGCTCAAAGTGGAGGACAGGGAGATTAAAGAGTTCGAGGGTGCCTACCACGAGATATTCGAGGACCCGGAGTGGGGCAGCGAGCTGCATGAAACCATCGTGGAGTGGCTCGTCCTGCGTTCAAAGGAGGGTTAAAATGGAAGTCAGTAGGGAGCGTCTCTTCCATTTTGCCGGCCTCATACCCCTGCTTACAGTTCCGTGGCTTGGGACAACATGGCTTATCTTCACAGTTCTAGCGGTACTGCATCGATTCCGGGGAAGGGTGTGGCGGCTCTACGGGTCCCTAAACGGAGGATTCAGCAGGTACCTGGTCGTCGGGATGGCCTCCGCATACCTCACCGAGATCCTGGCGGTCATAGACAACCTGAAGTACCCGCCGGAGAAAAGGGCCCTTCTCAGTCCCGACCCGTCAACAGACCTGTACCTGGCGTTCGCCTACTATCTGCCCTTTGTTCTGTACTGGGGGCTCGTTGTGAGGCGCTACAACTACTCCTGGAGGGAGGTTTTCCTGATAGGTGGAGCGACGGGCATCCTCATGGAGCAGATGGGGGCGGTCTTCCTCTCGATGAACCCGATAGCTTGGTTATACGTTCTCCTTGTGTACGGCTCATACAAGGCGATCCCCGTGCTCACCGCCGAGGACTGCCTGGGGAAAATGGAGCGGCGAAAAATCGGGAGGTGGAAAAAGCTCGTCCTGGGCCTTACAGTGGAGTTTGCAGCGTTCATCTCAGCTGGGGCTTTGCTGGGGCTCTTTAAAGCACTCATGTAGCACTGGAGCGGCCGCTTTTTCTGCACAATCCTTTTAGTGGCTGATGAAAAGCCACAAATCGTGGTGCCAATGCTCCTCGACACCTTTTCAGATTTTTTAACGGAGTGGGACGGCAATGCAGAAAGCTGGCTTAGGTACATCCAGGGGTATCCTGAGCTCTTTGAAAAGATAAAACGGGACTACGAGCGCTATGGGACTGACTGGAGGAACTCCCTGAAGCTTCTGAACAGGAGAGACCTCGAAGGACTTCGGCTTGCACACGAGCGGTTGCTTGAGTCCCTTCCACGGGTGGAGGCGAAAATCGGCGAAGCCTTCGGAATCGGGCCAGGAAAGTACAATGTCGTCATCTACGTTGGACTTGAGAACGGGGCAGGGTGGGTGACGGAGTTCAGGGGAAAGGTCTCGGTCCTCTTCGGTCTTGAATCAATAGCCGAGCTGGGATGGTACGGGAGAATCGAAGGACTGATAGCACATGAGTTCGGCCACGTTCTCCATTGGATTTTGAGGGGGGAGAACATAGAGGAGCTTGAGAACGAGAATATATTCTGGCTCTACACGGAGGGATTCGCCCAGAGGGTGGAGGACATCCTAACGGGGAGACCCTGGCACCTCGAATACGATGGATGGTTCGAATGGTGCACGAGAAACGAGCGGCGCATTAAGGGGGAGTTCTCAAGAAGGGTCCGGGAAAACGAACCGCTGAACCCGTTCTTTGGCTCGTGGTACGAGCTCTTTGGAATGAAGTTCACAGGCTACTATCTCGGCTACAGGTTCATCAGGTGGCTTGAAGAGACGCTCTCCTTTGAAGAGATAGCAAAACTGAAGAAAGAAAGGGTCAGGGACATGATTCTGGAGTTCCTCGAGGGCTAGATGTTTTCCCTTCTGTCTATTATGTGCT
>JAMONK010000214.1 GCA_027065835.1 Thermococcus sp.
AGTATGAGGTACTCGAGCGGTCCCTTCATGTCTGGGTCGTTCAACGGGGTTATCCTCCCGTAGTAGGCGAAGAGGTTGTACTCCCCCAGGTCCTTCTTTCCGTTCTCGTCGGAGTAGATATGGGCCTTCACGTAGCCCCTCTGCTTTATGACCTCGTAGGAGCGCTCCCCCTCGGAACTCTTGACCGTGAACGTGTACTTCACGTACGTTATGTAGTAGCCCTGACCGTTAACTCGAACCGGGTTGTAGGCATCCCAGGGAGTTTTCCAGGTTGAAACCCCGGATTCTCCTCCCCCGCTTTGGCTGCTGGTCTCCTGTGTTTCTCCCCCGCTCTCCTGGTACGTTTCACTGGGGGAGGTTCTCTCCTCTCCCCCGCTGCTGATGCAGCCGCTGGCCACTACGCCCATTAGGACAACAATAACCAAAAGCAATGTCAAACCCCTACTTTTCATACACGCCACCTCTATACCCTTTCATTGTGATTTCACCCCTAAACTTGATATCGCGAGGCGTAGAGACAAAAATCTCCCATTGGGCTTGATACGTGTATGGGGCCTCGGTCTCGGCCCGAACGATGCTGGAGACGCTGCCATAGATCCTTGGGGGAGGCATTGATGGGAGAGAGGTTAATGAACACCGGTGCCGGTTGCGGGAAATGGAATAAACGGGGGCAGAATGGTGTTAACGCCTCCCCAACTCAGCCCACCTTTTCGAGCTTTAGATCCTCTATTTTGATGTAGCCATAGATGGTTGTCTTCTGCCCTGTTCCCTGCTCTATGTAGCTGAAGTGTCCTTCCACCTCCAACGGGATGAAGAGCTCCGGGGCTACCGTCGCTTTGCCGCCCAGGTTTACGCCCTCGGGGCTTCCGGAGTACTTCCACTGGCCATCGACGAGGTTGAAAGTTATCCCCGAGAACGTAGCGGTCCCGTCAGGTTTGGTGCTCCAGGACCAGGTATGCCCCAGCATGTCACTCCAGGTTCCACTCTGGGGAACCGCGAGGTTCTCGTCCGACCATGCTGTCCATATTCCCACCTGAATGATCGTGAACCAGCCCATCCACAGGTTCGTGAGATCCGGGCCGATGTCGCTGAGGATCTCGTTATCCCCCTCCATGTAGGGGAACAGGCTCTCACCGAAGGCCCTCGGGTTGGTGAAGGTTAGGGTTCTACCCATGTAGTCTACCTGGAATCCCACGAGGTTGGTTGAGCCACCGTACATGTTGCTTGTCCACCCCATCTCCCAGGGGTAGATGAAGCTGTCCCCTGTTTCGTTTTTGTACCACACCTTAATGGTAACTTTGTCCTTCATGGCGGCCGCATTTTTGGGAGTTATCACTGTAACGTACTGATACACCCCCTTTTCGCCTAGGTCTTTCTTACCACCCATGGCGTCGGTTCCGTAGACGTGTATCTTCGTCTTCTCGAAGCTTTTCTCAATTACATACTCGTAAACCGGTGAGCTTTGATTTGGCTGAACCTTGTAGAGGGCCCTGTAGTACGTTACGGTGTAGTTCTCTCCATCGATGGTTACCGGTGCGTACTCCCACGGGTGCTCCCAGTAGGCCTCTTCCGTCGGGGTCTGCGTCGTGGTCGTCGTCGGGCTTTCGGTGCTTGACGTTGTGGTTGGGGTCTCCGAGCTGCTGGTTGTTGTGCTCGTTGTCTGGCTGGACGTAGTCGTCGTGCCCGGATGAGTGGTGGTTGAACTCTCAGTGGTGCCCGTTGGGGAGCCTCCACCCGTCGTGTGGGTGGGTGATGTGGTTGAGGTCGCGCCTCCGCCGCCACCCAGACAACCGCCGGCAACGACTAACCCCAGGAGAATCAAACTCAATACCACCCCTGCAATTTTCTTCATATTCTCCCCTCCCAACCGGCGAAAAAAGAAAAGCCGGGCAGTGTGCAATCTTCTTATAGAATACGGTGTTATCCTATTAAACGTTTGCTAAAACTTTAATTTGAGTTGCAACAATTCGAATACAATCTGAGTGTTATGATTTTTTTGTAAATCTTTGCATGACACTTTTAAAGGGAGGAATCTCAAGACCCCTCCTCTTCCCGATTAGGCGGGGCACATCGAAAACATGGGGTACCCTGGAGATTATCCCCACATCCGCCGTCGCAACTGTTCCGTACCCCTTCAGCTTAAAATCCGGGCTTTTAACCAGCTCAACCTTTCCACGAAGGTGGGACTCTTCCAGGGCCCCCTCGGTGAGTTTCCTGACGATGCCGCTCTTCGGAACGGCCCTCCCATAAAAGACCAACAGTTCTGAAACACCGAGCCCTGCAAGGGCTTTCATCGCCTCCGTGATAATGGGCCCGGTTCGTTCGCTGACCCTGTACCTACCCTGGTGCTTCAGGTCCCGCACGAGACCGTCCTCGCAGAGTATTGCCTTTCCGTCGATGAGCGATTCAATGGTTATGAGCACGTTGAAGCCATCGATCGCGAGACTCCTCCCTCTGAGTTCGTTGGGTCTCAGGAGCTTCCCTTGAACCTCCACGATCCACGTGTCCGGGAAGACGCATCTGGCTAGGAGGTGTCGTTCTTCAAGGGTTAACCGGTAGTGGTCGGAGACAACCCTGAGGGCGTAGCTCTTCCTGTAGCCACGGTTGAGAAGATATTTGAAGTCTGTGTAGGCGTCCTCAACGTTCATACCGTTCCCTCGGACCGGGGGCTTGGAGTGGCGGCTCATGCGACCTTCTCCAGTACCTCCCCCATGGTGTGTATCCTCAGCTTTACCCTGCCGCTCAGGAGGGAGCTCTTGACTTTCTTCGTGAGGATTTCGTCCACCTGGAAGACTCCCGCGGGGTGCTTCATCCATATTTCAATCATTATGGGTTCCTCTCCGTCTCCTTTCCGTATCTCGACGCGTTCGATGGCCAGAGCTGAGACCGCGTGGATGTCCACCTTGTCCTTTTTGTGCACCAGCCTGCTCCTTCCCGCTTCCATGTCGCATCCATCCGCTATCGTTACGAGGCTCCCCTCGATCGTCGTGCACGGCACGTGCTCATCGTGCGTGTATATCGAGTTGAGTGTCAGGGCCTTCAGTAGGAGGGGGTCTTCCCCATCGAACTCCCCAGCCAGCCCCTCGATTATCGGCTCGGCCAGGAGGACGCTGAACTGGTAGTGGTTTATCCTGTGGATCATGTTACCGAGGTCGTGAAACAGCGCGCTGAAGGCTACGATGAACTTGCTCCACCGTATCGGCTTTCCAAGGCTCTCCGCCGTTGTTTTTATGCCGGCCTCCTTTATTATCCGCAGGAGCTCAAGCGCGCGCCTCGTCGTGAGGAGAACGTGAACCGGCCCATGGTCGTTGAACTGGTAAACGTTCAGAACGATGTAGTTCGTGGTTTCGAAATACTTCCTGTGCTCCCTGAACGCCCTCTCGTACATAGCGTAGAGTTCCTCATCGTCCATCAACTCCCGGATCTCCCTCAGGAGTCCCTCCTCCGTGTACATGGTTTCCACCCAAGGACGTGGAGAAGAGGGGGTTTTAAGGGTTTTGAACGGTTTTTAAAGTGTTGGTTTGTGCCTTACTCCAGCACGCCCTCAAGTTCCAGTATCTTCCGCGAGCGCAGGTAAACCACTGGTACCCCCCTTGCGCGGAGCCTTTTTTTGAGCCCCTTATCGTTCGTGCACACTATAACGCGTTCGTTGTTCACCGCGAAGTCGAGGATCTGGTCGTCTATGGGTCGTTCACCAAAACGGCCAATTTCAAGGACCTCAAACCTCTCCGCGAGTTTTCTGGCCATCTTTATGGCCATAAGGTCCTTTCCACGTGATTTCCTCTCTATAACGTCCAGCTCCTGGAGGACGACGTTCGGGACGATCACGCGAAATCTGACGTCCAGAACCCTGTTCAGCTCCCCCAGAATGTCCACCCCGAACTGTCCGGGTATGAGCAGGAAATTAGTGTCCGGTAGAACGAGCCACTCCCGTTTTTTAGGGGCCATAAAAATCACCAAAAAAGAAAGTCAGTCTCTTATGAGGCCGTAGCCTATGAGGCGCCATCTTGAGCCGACCTGCCTGCTTATGGCCACCCTGTCGCCGTTCTCGGCGCAGATGGGTATCTGGAGCTTCATCTCGACCTCGTCCTTTCCAAGCCCCGTGACGAGCCCCATGGTCCTCGCGGTGCCCACGTTGAGCAGGAGAACCTCGCGTTTCTTGATGGGGTCAACCCGCAGTTCTTCCTCCGTCCCGACGACCCTCTCAAGGAGGTGCACCTCTATCCGCAGGTCCCCCCTGACGGGTGGCAGCTTGCCAGGTTTCCCAACGACGTTTCCGGCCATCAAGTCGCCCTTTGTGAGGAAGGGGTCGAGTGTCGTTCCAACACCAACCAGTCCACCGGGGTAGGCCCTGTCAACGAACCTCCCGCCGGCCTGAAGGGAGACTATCTCGGTGGTTATCGGCTCGTACTTTATCCTGCCGTGGTCCTCGTAGGGGACACCGGGCCTTATCTCGATCTCGTCCCCGACCTTGAGTTTTCCCTGAACTATTGATCCCCCGATAACACCTCCAACGAGCTTTTCTGGGGGTGTTCCGGGTTTGTTTACATCAAAGCTCCTCAGAACCAGCATCTTAGGGGCTTTCCGGAGGTCGTGTTTTGGTGTGGGTATGACCTCCTCTATGGCCGAGAGGAGGACGTCTACGTTTGCACCGTGAAGCGCTGATATCGGGATTATCGGCGCGTTTTCCGCCACCGTCCCGCTTATGAACTCCTTTATCTCCTCGTACCTCTGGAGGATGGTCTCCCTCTCCACGAGCTCGATTTTATTGAGTGCTATGACAACGTTTCTGTTCCCGACTATCTGAAGGGCCATGAGGTGCTCCCTCGTCTGGGGCATTACTCCCTCGTTGGCTGCTATGACGAGAACGGCGCCGTCCATGAGTGATGCACCGGCGAGCATCGTGGTCATCAGAGCCTCGTGGCCGGGGGCGTCTATGAACGACACGCGCCTCTCAAACTCCGTCTCGGCGCCACAGTACGGGCAGACCGGTGAGTTCGAGTACCTGCCGCAGTTCGGGCACTTCCTTATCTCCGCATCGGCGAACCCGATCTTTATTGTGATGCCCCTCCTCATTTCTTCACTGTGCGTGTCAGTCCATATCCCTGTGAGTGCCCTTGTTAACGTGGTTTTACCGTGATCAACGTGACCGACCATTCCGATATTAACCTCAGCCTGCCTGAACTCTTTCTTCTTCGCCATTTTCTCTCACCTCTCTATGAGTAAGAAGAAGGTGCACTTATTAACCTTTACCCGACAGGGTGCCCTCCTGGGGAATAAACCGTCCTGAATTAAAAAGACGGCCGAGGGGATGACCCCTCAGAAGACGAGCTTCATGTTGATCTGGACGATCTCGGGGCTGATGGTGTTGCCCCTGACGGTCTTCTTCCTTCTCTCGCCCCTCTCCTTGGGTCTAAAGCCGGGTCCCTTCGAGACGAGGATCTTGACCCTCCTCGGGCCGTGGACGTCGGGCCTCATGGCGAAGCCGTCCTTGTCTGTACCACCGGTTATCCTGAGCTTCGCGCCGGCGGGTATCTCCTCACCAAACACCTCGGTAAGGTTGAGTCCGAGCTCACTGAGCGGGATCTCCTCTCCGATGCGCTTTCCGAGGAGCCTCTCAGCGGCGTCACCGCTTATCTCAACCTGCCTGGCTATGCCGTTCTTAGGGTTGGATATAACGAGCTTAAAGGTCGCCATTTCCTCCCACCTCCTGTGTCATTAGCGGGATTCATTGGGATAATCCCTTATCCAGTGAGCGCTGTGGTTCAGCCTTTAAAAAGTTTCCTCCAAAATAAAATGGAGGGTCAGCCCCCGCTCAGATGGTACAGCATCTCCCAGAGTCTGATGGTGTACTCAACCGTTGGGGGATAGCTCTGGACTATTTCGGTGATCTCCATGTTCTTGTGGAAGGTTGGGGCGTTTATTGTTTTCATGTACTCTTCGAGGGCTTCTCTGTCCTTGGCCCGCCACATAGTGTAGCTCCCGCCGTCAAAGTTGTACGAGGCTAGGAACTCAACATCGCCAGTGAGGGGCAACCGCCTAAAGAAATCGGCGGCTTCCTTGGTTGCCTTGATGCTCTCCTCTCCCGAATAGCGGTGGGTGACGAGGTACATCGCCATACGAACACCTCCCTATATATCAATAAATTTTCATACGTTGTTGTCAGAGGGGGCACCGCAGGGTGAAAAGGTCGCTGGCTTTCGGTGCTCCGATTTGGGTTCACCCATGCAGAACCTGCTATATCTGCTCTCTGACTTATAGTATATAAAGATTTTTGCTCATATATCTTGTTATTTAATAACAAAAACTTTTCTATAGTTGTCAACAAAGCCCGACGCTGTGGGCCGGTGCGTTGATCACAACTTTTTTATATACAATGGGTTTAGTCTTCACAAGAGGTGAGAGA
>JAMONK010000215.1 GCA_027065835.1 Thermococcus sp.
CGCGGTGTTTTTTGTACCGATGATCTCGACTATGTCACCCGGCTGAACACCCATTTCACGCATTGCCTTGTGATCGATCCTCACAATCCCCCTACCAACATCGCGTTGGTAGGCTGAGGCGACCTTTAACTTAACCTCCATCCTCTCGGTCATTCTTCACCACCTCCAAATTTTTGTGACCGATGATCATGATTCAATTATTTCAGCAGTAGCCCAAAAGCGGGAAAATCAAAAGGGATGAGGTCCGGCGTCACTCGATTTTGACTTCAAAGCCTTCCCCTTCTTTCTTGGTCGGGTGCCTCTTTGGAACCGTGATCTCAAGAACCCCGTTGTTGTACTTTGCCCTTGCCTTCTCCGGAACGACCTCATCGGGCAGCCTGATAACCCTTCTGTAACCGCTGTAGTAGCGCTCGATCCTTATGGCCCCTTCCTTCTCAAGCTCCTTCTCACGACGTATCTGAGCCTCAACGTAAACCGTGTCGTCGGTTACCCTGACTTTGATGTCTTCCCTGCGGACTCCGGGCAGCTCCGCGGTTATGACGAAACTGTCGCCCCTGTCGAAGATGTCAACGAACGGTTCGCGCCAGGACCCGCCCTCGAGTTCGCGGTGATCCCCAGGCTCGCGGTAGCTCCAGAGTCTCGGACCCCGCATCACATCCCTGAATATGCTGTCTATCTCCTCTTGGATCTCCCTCATAATGTCGAAGGGGTCCCAGTAGCGGTCCTTCCTCCAGACCATCGACACCACCCCCTCGCCTTTTGGTTACCGATAGTAACTAAAAACTCAGGGTTTATAAAGTTTTTCGTCTTTTAATGTACATCGGTGACTAAAATCTGAAAAGAACAGGGAAAATCAAAGGTTGCTCAGCATGCCGACCAGTGGATAGTAGATCTCCCCAAATTTCTCGTTGCCTTTCACGGGGTAGGTAAACTCAACTTTCTTCCCGTTCACTCTCACGCCAGCGCTCGTTTCCTCCTTGGTAAACACGAGCGCTGTGACCTCCAGCATATCGCTTACGATCCTTCCCCGTCCGACGAGGGAACCCCTCCCAATGCCCTCTTTCATGATCTCCTCAAGCCTGGGCCTCAACCCGGTAACCCACTTTGGGCGAAACCTTCGTCTGGTTACGGCCTCCATGGAGTCACCCCCAAGGGTAATGGGAGAAGAAGGAAAGGGGCGCTTGGCTACCACCCCCTTTGGCTTATTGGCACGACCTACCTATTTTTCAGGGCGGATTCGAGGCACTGCCGCGTGCTGCTATCACCCACTCACCGTGGGTTTCATTAAAACCCTACGACTTTGAAAAATATTAGCTTTTCGGCCATCTTTTTGGAAGATTTGTCTGTTTATGTACATCTCAATGGAAAAGTTTGAGTTTTTGCTCCCTTCGGAATTAGGTTTTTGTCATCATGCCCACCGGCTCCAGGACGGAATTCTGGGACACGGGCTGGGCATCGTAGCCGAGTCCCCGGAGGATCCTTGCGAACTCCTCAGCGAAGCCGTAAACCGTGAAAACCCTCTCCGGCTTTACCCTCTCCACGATCCTCATCAGCTCCCAGAAATCGGCGTGGTTGCTGAGTTTGAGGGTTCCAAAACCGGAAACCGTAAGCTCCCAGGGGGAGAGGGAGTTCTCAACCCGGGGCGAGTGGTAGGAACGCAGGACGACCTCGCCATCGGTCGATATGTTGCCGAATGAGAGGCCGAACTTCGAATAAACGCGCGCCACCTTGATCATCTCCCTCGATGCTTTGACGGTGTAGCCGTGAAGGTCGAGTATCTTCATGACCTCCTGGGCTTTCCCCATCTGGTTGACGTAGAGAACAGGTCTCTTGCCCCTCTCCAGCGCCTCCTCGACGAAGGCGATTAGCTTCTTCTCGGCCTCCTTTGGGGATGGGAAAGTGAAGTGCGGAACGCCGAAGGTGGCCTCGATTACCAGGAAGTCCGCACCCGGGAAGCGGCTCTTCTCGGCCGTTCTGAGCTTGAACCACTTGGTGTCGCCGGTGTAGAACAGCGTCCCGTTTTCGAGCCACAGCTTTATTCCGGCCGAGCCGAGCATGTGGCCAGCTGGGTAGAGCTTCGCCTTGAAATCGCCGAGGTAGAAGGTCTTTCCGAACTCGATTTCCCTGTAAAAGCCGCCCTTCCTGAGGTGGCTGAGGAACTTGGTTGCTCTGGTGGAGTAGATAACCTCACCACCCACGAAGTGGTCGGTGTGGGCGTGGCTCTGGAAGGCGAAGCGGGCCGAGCTGTCCAATCCCACGTTTCGTATTATCATAATTAAATATAACGTCCGAAACATTTATTTGGGTTCGTTTCGACAGGCGTCTGGGTGCTGAGATGTCGACCTACCTCATTGAGACGAAGGAGCTGACGAAGTTCTTCGGCAAGCGGAACGTGCTCTACCACCTCAACCTAGAGGTGCCCAGGGGCGCAGTGTACGGTTTTCTTGGTCCCAATGGGGCGGGAAAAACGACAACAATAAAGACCCTTACAGGTGCTCTAAAGCCGACCTACGGGGAGATAAGGATCTTTGGGATGGAGATGCCGCGTGAGAGGGTTGAGATAATGAGAAGGGTCGGCTACATGCCAGAGGTTCCGCTGGCCTATGAGGACATGACGATCTTTGAGTTCCTGGTGTATATGGGGCGCTTGAAGGGACTCCCCAGGGAGGAGGCGGCGAGGCAGGTGCGCGAGCTCATGGCCTACACAGGGGTTGGAAAGCTGGCCTTCAACAGGATAAAGGAGCTTTCAAGCGGGCAGAGGCAGAGGGTCACCTTCGCCATGGCCCTCCTCGGAAATCCAGAACTGCTCATCCTCGACGAGCCCACGAGCAACCTCGATCCCCTCGGGAGAATGGAGTTCATCGGCAAGGTTCTGGAACTGGCCAGGGCCGGAAAGACCATCTTCATAAGCTCGCACATAGTCAGCGAGATAGAGAGGATATGTAACTACGTCGGTCTTATCAAGGACGGCCAGCTCATCGAACAGGGACGCGTGAGGGACCTTGTGAACGTTGAAGGGACGGATTACGACGTCCTTGTATCGGACAACGAGAAGCTCCTGGCGTTTCTGAAGGACAAGGTCTACGTCAGGGAGGCCTGGGAGGAGGAAGGAACCCTCAGGGTAAAGCTCGACGAGAGGTTTGCGGAGCGGTTCTTCGTTGAACTTCCGCAGTTTCTAGCGAGGGAACAACTCGCCCTTAAGCTCTTCAAACCCCACACAAGTCCTCTGGAGAGGATCCTCATGAAGCGCTTCAACGTGGGGTGGACGGAATGACGGGGGATGCCGGGACTGGCTGGAGGACATTGATCCGCCGGTTTAGGGAGGCTCCCTTCTGGGTTATGCTTGAGGTGGAGCTCGGGAGGCTCCTACGCTCACGAAAGCTGAAGGTTCTCCTCCTGATAACCTTCTTCCCGGACATCGTATACCTCCTCTCCCCAAACGCAAGTGGAAGCGGTGTCAGTGCCATGCTGAAGTCGTTCCAGTACCTGATGCTCGACCTGCTGCCCAACTACTGGCTCGGTATAATCGGCCAGCTGATCACCATAATATTGATGAGCGACCTTCTCGCGAGTGAGATAGACCGTGGTACGGTAAGACTGCTCCTGGCAAAACCAGTGAAACTTGGGGAGGTCGTCGCAGCCAAGTTCCTCGCCGGACTAGGTGCCCTCGCGGTTCTCTTTGGAGTGCCCTACCTTGTAATCTGGTTATACAACCCGGTCGTTTACAGCACAGGCCTTGACGGCCTTAAAAATGGCCTTTCCAACTTTTTACTGGTTTTTGGGGCAACCCTGCTCGTTCTGGCCCTTCTGGGGGCACTCACGATGTTCATCTCGGTTGTCATAAGCCGCCCCCTCTACACGGCACTTGCATCGTTCGGCCTGGTTTTCCTTCTCCAGTACCTCCTGCCGCAGGTTCCCTACATCAAGAATCCCGAACACTACACGCTCGGCTATCAGACCGTGGTTCTCCTCAAATCGGGCTTTGATAAGGTCGATCTTTCGACCTTCAGTGGAAGCCCCACTCACTCGGTACTGTTCCTTCTCACGGCCATTGCCACATTTTTGCTCCTCACGTGGGGCTGGCTGAGGAAGAGGGAGTTCCCCGAGTGATGGACAATTTATCCAACATCAAGCCGTACCTTTCACTATGTAAAAGCTTTTTATAGTTGCCGCCCCAAATAGGGGCAGGTGATGACGGTGACCTTCGAGAAGAAAAAGCTTGATGAGATTAGGGATGCCGAGAAGGAATGGGATGATAAAGTTGTGAAGCCCCTCATAGCCAAAAGGCCCGAGAGAAAGGAGAAGTTCATGACCGATGACGGTTTTGAAATAAAGCGCGTTTACACCCCCGCCGACCTCGGCGAGGACTGGGATTACCTCGAAAAGCTCGGTTTCCCCGGCCAGCATCCATTCACCCGCGGTGTCTACGCCACCATGTACCGCGGCCGCTTCTGGACGATGAGACAGTACGCAGGTTTTGGAACCGCTGAAGAATCCAACAGGCGCTACAAGTACCTCCTCGAGCAGGGACAGACCGGTCTGAGCGTCGCCTTCGACCTGCCGACCCAGATAGGCTACGACTCCGATCATCCCATGAGCGAGGGTGAGGTTGGAAAGGTCGGTGTGGCAATCGACTCCCTCTGGGACATGCGCGTCCTCTTCGACGGAATCCCGCTCGACAAGGTTTCGACGAGCATGACCATCAACTCGACCGCGGCAAACCTCCTCGCGATGTACATCCTCGTCGCCGAGGAGCAGGGTGTTGCTCCGAGTCAGCTCCGTGGAACCGTTCAGAACGACATTCTGAAGGAGTACATAGCGAGGGGAACCTACATCTTCCCGCCGGGGCCGAGCATGCGTCTCACGACCGACATCATAATGTACTGCGCCGAACACGTGCCGAAGTGGAACCCGATTTCAATAAGCGGCTACCACATCCGCGAGGCCGGGGCCAACGCCGTCCAGGAAGTTGCGTTCACCCTCGCCGACGGTATGGAGTACGTCAAGGCAGTCATAGACAGGGGTATGGACGTCGACAAGTTCGCTGGAAGGCTGAGCTTCTTCTTCAACGCCCACAACAACTTCCTCGAGGAGATTGCCAAGTTCAGGGCCGCGAGGAGGCTCTGGGCGTACATAATGAAAGAGTGGTTCAACGCCAAGAATCCGAGGAGCATGCTCCTGCGCTTCCACACCCAGACGGCCGGTTCAACGCTCACCGCCCAGCAGCCGGAGAACAACATCGTCCGCGTCGCGATTCAGGCCCTGGCAGCGGTTCTCGGAGGAACTCAGTCCCTGCACACCAACTCCTACGACGAGGCTCTGAGCCTTCCGACCGAGAAGAGCGTCAGGATCGCCCTCAGAACCCAGCAGATAATCGCCTACGAGAGCGGGGTCGTTGACACCATAGACCCGCTCGGAGGTTCGTACTACATCGAGTGGCTCACGGACCACATCTACGAAGAAGCTTTGAAGTACATCGAGAAGATTCAGAAGATGGGCGGCATGATGAGGGCCATAGAGCGCGGCTACATCCAGAAGGAGATAGCGGAGAGCGCCTACAAGTATCAGAAGGAAGTCGAAGAGAAGAAGCGCATCATCGTCGGCGTGAACGAGTTTATCGTCGACGAGCCGCTCGACGTCGAGATACTCAAGGTCGACCCGAGCATCAGGGAGAAGCAGATCGAGAGGCTCAGGAAGCTCAGGAGTGAGAGAGACAGCAAGAAGGTCGAGGAGGCGCTCGACAGGCTCAGGAAGGCGGCCGAAACCGACGACGAGAATCTCATGCCCTACATCATCGAGGCCCACAGGCACCTTGCGACCCTTGGAGAGGTTACCGACGTCCTCCGCGAGGTCTGGGGTGAGTACAGGGCACCGCTGATATTCTGACCCTCAACTTTTTAACTTTTCCACCTTACCTATTTTGGTGCTACGGATGCCCAAAAGAATGCTCTCTATGATACTGATCGTCATATTTATCATTTCGTTATCGTCCATACTTCACAATATTTCAGCTTTGGACGCTTCATCCCATTCCGGCGTTGATATTCAAAACTCCCTCCTCCTTCCCCGAGGGGGCATTGAAGTTACGCCCCTCTACGTGAGCACGAACGGGAGCGTGGCCTTCATACACTTCCTCATAATCCGAGCCTGCTCCGGCGGCTGCTCCCAGTGTCCCTTCAGCACCTACGCCGGGTTCCTGAAGTGCACGATATACAGCGGCTCGGCCACTGGCTGGTTCTACCCCGTCTT
>JAMONK010000216.1 GCA_027065835.1 Thermococcus sp.
ATATAAACCTCCGAGGAGAGCCCGGTATATGACGGTCTATCTTTTTGACTTTGATGGGACGCTCGTTGACAGCACACAGGCCGTTGAGAAAGCCCTCCGCCTCGCCATCGAAAAGACGGTCCCTGCGGTCATAGAAAGTGACCTATACGACGAGTATTACAAGGCGCTGTTCCTCTTCATAAAGGGAAGGCTGACGTACCGCCATTTGGGGGTCATTCATGAACTCGTGGCCCAGGGTACCATACACGAGTACTACAGCCTGATGCCCCGCTTCATCAGGGACTTCCCCCATGCGCGAAGGGTGGTGAGGAAGTTGCGGAGGAGGGGGAGAACCGTGATCTCATTCTCGGGCGAGCACACGTACCCCGGAGGTAAGGTGCTCTTCCTCAAGAAAACCGGCTGGTACGATGAGTTTGATGAAATAATAACCTTCAAAGGCACCAGAGATATGCTCCAGAAATTCGGGACGGTGAGGGAGCTTTATCCTGATTGCCCAGTTGTCTGGATTGACGACAGCCCAAGTAGATTCACGTACATCCTGGATGAAAACGCCCTCCTCGTCCAAAAAGCCTCCCCTTACAAGAGCGACGTTGCCCTCCTCTTCGAAAGGGACAACTTCGTCAAGATAACAAGCCTAAGGGAGCTCCTTGAAATCGACGACAGTCTCATGGAGTTCGGGGATGGGACAGGACATCAGTGCACCGGTTCACAATGAGGCCCCTGAAGGAGTAAATCTTAAAAATATCCCTGGAAACCCCTTCGATGAGGAAGGAGGTGAGGGCGATGGCCAGGGTCAGAGCGATCGTCCTTGCCTATGCCGGGACAAAGGAGCACCAGAACAACCACCACATGATTCTCAAACCCCTCGACCTTAAGGGGCGTGGAAAGGCTACAGGGCTCATCGGAAGGCGCGTGGTCTGGAAGAGCCCAACCGGAAGGAAGCTCTTTGGAAGGGTGGTACGGAAACACGGAAACGGCGACAGGATCAGGGTGTATTTTAAACGGGGACTTCCAGGCCAGGCCCTGGGGGACTACGTCGAAATCCTTTAAACCTCCCAACCTTTTCTTTCCCCGGTGAGATGATGGAGTTCGTTGAGGTGCGGGAAGGACTCGCGAGGATACTCGTCCCAAAGGCCGAGCGCATCTACGATGCGCCGGTCTTCTACAACCCCGTGATGAAGCTCAACAGGGACATAAGCACCCTGGCGGTGCGGGTCCTGGGCGTCAAGTCGGTTATCGATGCCCTCTCTGCCACCGGGGTTAGAGGCATTCGATACGCGCTTGAGACGCAGGCTGAGGAGGTCTGGTTGAACGATATAAATGAGGACGCCTTCCGTTTAATAGTCGAGAACGTGAAGCGCAACACCAAGACCGAACCGGAATTAACGGGGAGAATGGCCGAATTCCGGGGAGCAAGGAAGATTACTGTAACAAACGACGACGCTAACCGGGTAATGGCGAACAATTTCAGGCACTTCGAGTTCGTTGATCTGGACCCCTTCGGCTCGCCGATGGAGTTTCTGGACACCGCCCTTCGTTCCGTCAGGCGCAGGGGGGTTCTGGCGGTTACGGCGACGGACACCGGCGTCCTGTGCGGGGCGTACAAACACGCCTGCAGGAGAAAGTACCTTGCCGAGCCCGTAAGGGGGGAGCTGTGCCACGAAGCCGGGCTGAGGATATTGGTGGGTGCCGTGGTGAGGTACGCCGCCAAATACGACCTCGGCGTTGATGTCCTTCTAGCGTACTATCGCGACCACTACTTCAGAGCCTTCCTGAGACTGAAGAGCGGGGCAAAGAAAGCGGACGATACCCTGAGGCGGCTCGGCTATATGTGGCAGGAGGAAAACGGAAAGTTCGAGTACAATGAGGATTTCCTCCCCAGGCGGCCCGGGGCCTATGGTCCCCTCTGGCTGGGTCCCCTGAAAGATCAGGAGTTTGTGGGGGCCCTTCTCACCGCCGCCGAGAACTCCCACCTAGGCGATCCTAGAAAAACCCCCGAGTTTCTCAGGCTCCTGGCCGAAGAGCTGGATGTTCCGTTCTTCCACGATACCCACGCACTGGCACGGAGAAACGGACTGCAGGTCGGAAAGCTCACGAGGATCATCGAAGAACTGCGCAATATGGGGTACAGGGCAACCAGGACGCATTTTTCACCGACGGCCCTGAAGACGGATGCACCGTTTGAAGACGTGATGGACGCCTTACGAGAGCTCCAGTGATCCTCCTGAACCGTCGAGAGGGTGCTTCCACAGGGAGACACGTTTAAGGCCGCAAAAACTTAATAAACATTACACCCTAGCTTGTAAGGCTAGAACCGTGGGAGGTGAATGAATGAGCGCCCTTGGGGGGTTGACACTTCTGGGACTCGGAGTGGGGGCTACGGTCTTTGTTGGACTGATAGCGCTACTGGTCGCAGCGTACTTCATGAAGCTGGGTGCCAAAGTTGCCGGGATCGAGAACCCCACCCTTGGCAAAAGCCTCGTTGCGATACTGGGCGGAGGGATCTTGGCAGGGATCGTTGCGGCGGTACTGTTCTTCCTGCCGGTGATAAACGTCATAATAGCGTTCATCGTGTACATCTGGGTGATCAAAGCAGTTTTCAACACCGGCTGGGGAAGGGCGTTCCTGGCATGGCTTATCTCGATAATAATAGCCGGGATTACGTTCTTCATCCTTGGGCTGATAGTCGCGGCCCTGTGATGTATTCTTCTTTTTGATTCAGCCTGTTTCAGACCTTCACGTGCTTCCACTTGCCCCTCTTGAATATCCACCAGTACATTGCGGCGCTCGTGAAGGTTTCCAGGCTCATCGCGACCCAGGCCGCGACGACTCCCATGCCCCCAAGGCTCAGCGGTCCAATGGTGAATCCAAACCCCAACAGGTAGGCGGGGATTATCCTGAACAGGAGTTTACTGACCGCCGTCACGTACATCGGACTCTTAGTGTCGCCGGCACCCCGTAGGGAGCCGCTTAAAACGAAGACCCATCCAAGGGGGATCTCGCTTATTCCAACTATTAGGAGGTATATTGAGGCGAGGTGCAGAACCGTACCGTAGTTTGGATCGCTTGAGGTCAGGAAAGGCATCACAAGGTAACGGGGAAAGAAGATAAGGACCATGGCCATAGCACTCATGAAGAGGGACACCATCTTGATGGCCTCTTTTACCGTCCTCTCGGCTTCCTCCGGTCGTCCGGCACCGAGGTTCTGCCCCACCAGGGCCGAGGAAGCAACGTTGAAACCGAAGGCGGGCATATACGCTATACTCTCGACCCTAAGGCCGATCTGGTGGGCGGCCAGGGCCACATCCCCAAAGCGCGTAACGATGCTCATGTAGAGGAAGTTGTAAAAGCTGAACAGACCCCTTTCAACGAGCGTTGGAGTCCCTATCCTCACTATGCGCCCGATCATCTCCGGATGGAAGCTCCAGCTCGGCGAGAACCTTATCACCAGCCTCCCGGAGAGGAGCAGGATCATTACAATGACCGTGGCCGTCGTTATCCCTATGCCGGAAGCCCAGGCGGCCCCAACTGCCCCGAGTCTTGGGAACCCCAGCTTGCCGTATATGAGGAGGTAATCAAAGGTGGCGTTGAGAACGTTCATAAGTATTCCAACCTTCATGGGCGTCTTCGTATCTCCCGCACCCCTGAGCGCCGAGTTTGAGGTGAACAGGACAAAGCGTATGGGGTAGAAGAGGAAGACAACCTTGAGATACGAGTCGGCCAGTGACAGGAGCGCACCCTTCGCCCCCATTATCCTGAGCACGTCGTCACCGAAGAACCAGCCGAAGAGCATAACCGGAACGCCGAGGATGAACGCCAGGTAGAGGCTCTGCTCAAGAACCAGCTCGGCACTCTCAAAGTCCCTAGCCCCGACGAAGCGCGCCACGAGGGCCAGGGTCCCCACGGAGACCGTCATCATTATGGGAAACATGAACCAGCTAACCTGGCCGCCGAGACCGACGGCGGCTATGGCGAGGGCGCTCACGTGACCCACCATCAGTGTGTCTACTAGATTGAGCATCGTCTGGGAGATGTTGGCTATTATGGCGGGCCATGCCAGTGACCAGATTCTCCGCTGGGTATTATTGAACTGAAACATTAAGACGTCCCTCTAACCGATGAAAGCATCATAGAGGTTTAATAAGGTTTCTGCCCGCGGGGGTTAGCTGAACACGAAGATGTCCGAGAAGGGTCAGATGAAAAACCTTAGATGAAAAACCAAAATAAAAGGAATCAGTAGGCGAGGTTCCTCTTCTTCTTCCACTTGTGGGACCAGCTGTACTTCCTCATGCGCCTGCTCCTGCCGAAACCACAGGCGGCGCAGTAGCCCTTCTGGACGTTAAAGGCGCGCCTACCGCAGCGCCTGCACCGTATGTGAGTTGGAGTGTGATTCCTCCTTCCCTTCGGCTCTGTTCCGCTTCCCATCGTATCACCTCGCTATCCAAAGCGCTCACTCAAGCTCAACCGGGGAGATGGCCAGAACGTTGTCTCCCCTGATGACGATTTTACCGTACTTCTTAACCACCTCGCCCTCCTGGATCAGGTCGGCATCGGCGAGGACTATGTTCAGGTGTATGTCGTAACCGATGAGCTTACCCCTAAACTCCGAACCCCTCTTGAGGAGCACGAGGACATCCTTGTCAAGGGACTTGTGTATAACGTCAAGTGGTCTTTCCGCCATTTTCACACACCTCCAAATAATCAAAGTTCATAGCGATAACGAGGGGAACGGTTTATAACTCTTTCCCCCAGAGGCCAAGGGAAAGGTGCTCATCTTCCATCTCCGCTGTTCTCGTGAATTTTGTAGGGGGGTGATATTCACTATGTTCCTACGTAACTTTTGTCCAATGTGTCCTTCTGAAATGCCAACTCCACGAAAAACGAAACAGATAAATACTTTGAACGCGTTACCGTATCTGACAGCCCTCTGGAGGGGTCGGATGCGGCAGAAAGTGGTATGGCTTACACTGGGTGTTTTGATTGGAAGCCTGTTCGTTGTTTCGGCGTACCCAACGAACGGCAGCTCCCGGCATACCGTTCCGGTGTTTCAGAGAATAAACAACGCAGTACCGGTTTACTTCATAGGCAACAACATCCCGAGGTACTTCACGGAGACAGCACAAGCAAACCCCTCACTGGAGCTTAAGACCCCGCACATACTCGTTGTGGAGAGTTCCTGTGTGAAAGACAATCCCCGCCTCGAGGAACTCGTGAGGAGGGAAATCCTCTCAGGAATCCCGGTGATAGTAATCGGTGACCCTGGGGTTATCAACGGAGCCTTCAAGGGCCAGTTCTTTGCGGAGCTTGTAGCTGGTAGGGGCCCGGATGGAAAGCCGGTCGGGGGTGCTACCGTTTACGGTTACGTGACTTATCCATCCAATGGAGTTCTCGTGAGCAAGGAGTTCATTTCCATTGATGACAAAACGAAAGCCATTAAAGGGGCATACAACTGGGCCCTCTCAAACCTGCAACCAAATGCCGGGGCACTCAGACTTGGAGTGGCGCCCCTGTCCTCTGGGGCATACTGGTCTTACAAGGGCCAGCTTGATTTTACCAGTGGGGATAACTGGGAACCGTACGGCAGACTTAACGTTAGAACACTTTATTACGGGCTTATTGATGATGGCTCGTCTCAGTACGACTGGTACGATGTTCACGTGAGACAGCAGTCTGTACCAGGGAAAGAGCTATGGAACTCGGGCTGGAGAACGGCCGATATGTACACCTGGATAGACGCCGATTATTACAACCCAAACGGCTTTCTCTCGGATTACGAACCAACTACAACCTCGGGAACCACAACCGTGGATGTTGCAATTGGAATCCCAGCTGGTGAACGGGGAGCTGAGGGCAGTGCACCTCAATCTTGGAGCTACACACTCCCGAATGTTCGAGTTTACGATGAGAGCGACTACTCACAGGAACTTGCAAAGTGGCGGCACGATATAGCGGAGGATAAAGCCGTTGGCGCCCACACGTATCAGATAGAGCCCGGAGCGACTCTGAGGTTCAGGGAGCGGGGTTACGGGGCGAAGGTATGGAGAGAACACTACGGCGTTGTCTACGCAAAACCCCCAAGCTGGTGGGGGCGCTTGTCGGGAAACTGGGGCTGGCATTGTAGCGGGGAGTACTGGGTTGAATTCCGGGTTTCTATGGGGTAAGGTAGAATTCTCCCTGACATCCCTCGTCCTTCTTGTCTTCCTTTGCAGGAATTACAAAGGATCCCAAAACCTTTTTATGAA
>JAMONK010000217.1 GCA_027065835.1 Thermococcus sp.
TATCGTGTAGATGACCTTAACGTTGTACTTGCTGGTGAACATGTTGGCCACCGGAGAATCGAGCACGAGCACGTCAACCTGCCCGTTCAGGAGGGCCTGGAGAGCGGCCACGTACCCGTTGTACTCCTTCATGGTGACGCTGTTCCCCAGCTTGTTCTTGACGTAGAGCGCTCCCGTGGTGCCCTTCTCGACGCCTATGACCTTTCCCTTGAGGTCGTCCGGGGAGCTGACCTTTATGTTCGAGTTCTTCCGCACCACAACGGCCTGGTCTGCCTTCCAGTACGGGACGCTGAAGTCAACGACCTGCTCGCGTTTGGGCGTTATCGTCATCCCCGCTATCACGACATCGACCTTGCCGGTCTGGAGGGCCGGAATCAGGGAGTCGAAGTCCATGTCCTTTATCTCGACCCTGTCGTACCCGGCCTTCTGGGCCACCATCTTTATCAGATCCATGTCAAAGCCGGTTATGTTGCCGGTGCTTGGGTCCTTGTACTCGAAGGGGGGGAAATCGGCGCTGGTCCCCACGACGAGAACCTTCTCCTTGGAGGTGCCGGTCGTTATGCAGCCGCTGGCAGCAACGGCTAATATCAATACCGAGGCCACAAAACCCGCAAGAATTAGCTTACTCTTCGTGTACATCACCGAACTGTAACTTGGATATTCACTCTAATATCATTTTCGGTTCATACGTTGCCGTCGTGATAACCCGAGGTTTTCTTCCCGGGCTTTTTCTGAGGTTTCGACATTAACCGAAAAGCTTTTTAGTTAGAAAAACTTATGATAGTCGGGAAGGTTTTAGTAACCATTCTTTAGGAAAAGGGGGTGATAGAATGAGCGAGCTGATAGAGCAGATTGTTCAGGTTCTCAAGGAACAGGTCGTCCAGGACACCGTCGTCCCGAGAAACATCAGGCGGGCCGCCGAGGGCGCAATAGACGTTCTTCTCGACGAGGCTAAGGAGCCCGCAGTCAGGGCGGCAGACGCCATAGCCATTCTGGAGGAGATAAGCGAGGACCCCAACATGCCCATGCACACGAGGACCATCATCTGGGAGGTCCTTGGGGCCCTTGAGCAGGTCAAATGAGCGCTTTTGCTTTTTCCGCTCATAACCCGCGTCCCATACTGAGGTACCAGAGCCTCGCGCTTTCTTCCACAAGCTCCGCCTTGTAGAACGCCTCGCGCAGACTCCTCCCCACGGTAACCAGTCCGTGCCTCGCCATCAGAACCGCATCACAGCCCCCCATCTCGGTCACGGTCGTTTCCGCCAGCTCCTCCGTGCCGGCGGGTCTGAACGGTGCCACGGGTATCCTCTTGAGGTACACCTCCGCCTCCGGCGTTATTATCGGCAGTTCATCCTCCACGAGGCTTGAGGCCACTATCGAGTAAGGCGGGTGGAGGTGCGCTACCGCCCTCACATCGGGTCTCTCCCTGTAGATCATCAGGTGGAGGCGGTACTCCGACGAGGGCCTGACGCCCGAAACCTGACGACCGTCCATCGTCATCACTGCCACCTGCCCGCCCGTCATTTCGTCCATGACGGCCCCAGTGGCCTTTATGAACACCAGATCTCCCCGCCTCACGCTCAGGTTTCCCCCGAAAGCGGCTGTGAGCCCGCGCTCGTGGGCCAGCCTCGAGTACTTTACCAGCAGCCTCCTCTCTATCATCCTACCACCACCCTCACACCGTAGCCGCAGTCCCGACAGATGGCCTTCTCCCCCCTCCACGCGAGTTCACCACCGCAGACCGGGCAGACATGAACGTCCCCTGTGCTCTTCCACTTCTCGTAGGTCCCCCTGTCAATGACCAGGAACACCCCATCGTCCTCCTCTTCAAAGCGGCCGAGGACGGGACTGCTCTCCAGCTCAAGGCTTCCCTCGTCAACTATCACGGGTTCGATACCAACGTTCCCCTCGTAGCTAATGTCGTTGGCCGGGACTATCTCGACGATGAACGCCTCAAGCTTCCCGTCGTGGTACGCCACAACCTCAAGGGCATCACCCAGGTCGCCCGTGGAGGAGATGACGTCCACGACCAGATGCCCGTTCCCTTGAAAGACCAGCGCCACGAGGCCTTCCCCTTCGTAGACCCGGGGCCTTCTCCCGGCACACGTCTCAGTGAGCCCGAAGGTTTCCATAATCTCTTTGACTTCGTTCTCCCCCGGGATCTTCCCCCTCTCCATCACCAGCTCTCCAAGGCGTTTGGCAAGGGGCATCGCGAGGTTAACGGGTTCGCCGAGGTACATGATCTCACCACGGCTAATTCGGGAGAAAAATTTATAAACCTACCCAGGTCACTAAGGAACGGGCACAGGTCCCGCGGTAGCCTAGCCTGGGAGCGGCGGCGGACTGTAGATCCGCAGGTCCCCGGTTCAAATCCGGGCCGCGGGACCACCAGAAAGCTCTTCTGACGGTTTGCTTCCTTCCAGTGAGTCGGACCGTTTGTACGCGGTACCCACCCAAGGCCTTATAAGTTGTGCTACTTTTTTGCTAAACGGTGATACGGATGAAGGTTCTCGTGAGCGGTAAGGGCGGCTGCGGGAAGAGCACTATAAGCGCGATGCTGGGCAAGTATCTGGCTGGAAAAGGCTACCGCGTTCTCATCATAGACGCCGACGAGTCAAATCCGGGCCTCTACAGGATGCTCGGACTCCCGAAGGTGAAAACCCTGGCCGAGCACCTCGGCGGAAAGAAGAGGGCCAAAATCCTCATGGCGGCTGAAGGTGAAGGCGAGCTCGACGAGGAGCTCTTCAACTGGACGCTCGATGATATTCCTGGGGATATTCTGGCCAGGAAGGGCAACCTCGCCGTCCTGACGATCGGAAAGATAGAGGAGGCCGAGGAGGGCTGTGCCTGCCCCTACGGGTTCCTCGCCAGAAAGCTCCTCGAGGGCATAAAGCTGGGGGAGAACGAGGTCGTCCTCGTCGATACGGAGGCAGGGATAGAGCACTTCGGCAGGGGCGTTGACAGGTACGTGGACGTGGTCATCGACGTCGCCGAGCCATCGGCCGAGTCCATAGAGCTTTCGAAGAAGATAGCCTCCCTGAGCGAGAGCCTCGGCCTGAAGCACGTCCTACTTCTCAACAAGGCCCTGCCCGGCGTCGAGGAGGAGCTCCCGGTCAAGCCCGACGTGGTGATTCCCTTCGACCAGAACTTCATACTGGAGGGCTTGAGGGGCAGGGAAGTCGAGCCGATAGAGCAGATAGATGAGCTCTGGAGGACTGTCCTAATGCGTGCACCCCATGGAAGTTGAACGAGTGCGGGTCAGGCACTTTTAATGTCTTCTTTATGAATTAGTACCTGATGGGGGTCCCTCCCCGAACAAGCTTCCGAAGGCGGGGCGAGCTTGGAAGAAGTGAAAAAGGCGTTGGAAGTGCTTCGAGATGCGTTAGCATATCCTCGGTACGGGGTCCCCCGCCGGTGGTTCAAGGAAGCGCTTTCCGCCTATCCCGGTTTCCAGGATAACCTTACCCCTGTAGTCCTCCCTAACCTCGCCGATTATCGAAGCGTCTTTTCCCCTCTTCGTTTTCTTCATAGCCTCTAAAGCTTCCTCCGCGTGCTCTCTGGCAACTACCATGACGACCTTGCCCTCGTTGGCGACGTCGTAGGGGCTTATACCGAGCATCTCGCTCGCGGCCCTGACCTCCGGCCTTACCGGAATATCGGCCTCCCGGATGAACATTCCAACGTTGCCCTTCCTCGCCATCTCGTTGAGCGCGTTGCTCAGCCCTGCCCTAGTGGGGTCCTTCATCGCGTGTATGTTCTCCCAGCCGATTGCATTGGCAACTGCCTCGATGACCTCCCAGATCGGCGCGACGTCGCTCTTCAGCTCGGTCTCGAAGGATATACCCTCGCGGTGGCTCATCAGCGCTATTCCGTGGTCCCCTATCGTCCCGCTGATCAGGACGACGTCGCCAACCTTTGCGCCTGCGTCACTTACCGGCCTCTCCGCCATTCCAATCCCGGCCGTTATCACGAACATCTCTATGGGCTCCTCGACGACCTTCGTGTCGCCCGTTACTATCGGCACCGGGACCTCCTTAGCGGTCCCGTCCATCGAGCGGAGGACCTTCTCAAGGACTTCCATCTCAAGTCCTTCCCCGATGATCATCGAGTTCGCCAGGGCCAGTGGTCTGGCCCCCATGACCGCCAGGTCGTTCACCGTCCCGCTGATGGCCAAACGGCCCACGTCCCCACCAGGGAAGAAGAGCGGTTTCACCGTGTGCCCGTCTATCGTGAAGACGATATGCCCATCCCCCAACGGTATCGTGGCCCCGTCGTCGAGTGCATCGAGCCCTATCCCTCCCGCCGACTTCAGGGTCAGCGTCTTCAGTATAACGTCCCGGAGGAGCTCCTCCATGATCTCCCCGCCGGCACCGTGCTCCATCGTTATCTTCGAGTCTACCATAACCCTCACCCTCACAGACTCAGGTCTTCGGGGCTTAAATACCCTTCTAGGTACAGCCCCCCCAGGAATGCCTGTCCAACGTTTATCCCGTTGTCCCCCCTGGGGACCTCGTAGGTCGAGTAGAACCTCAGGCCGTTCGCCTCAACGATCTTCCTGACAGTCTTCACCATGAGCTCGTTGTAGGCGACGCCGCCGCTCATCCCGACGTTTTTAACCCCGAACTCCCTCGCCTTCTCAACGGCCACCTCCGCGAAGGTCCTGGCGAGGGCGAGGTGGGCAGAGTACGCAACATCCGCCGGACTGGCGTCCAGCTCCAGCATCTCGCGGAAGGCTTCCTCAACCTTTATTAGCTCTCCCTCCACCGGCACGTCGATCTTCAGGTCGTTCTTCCCCTTGAGGGCAAGGCTCTCAAGCTTCATCGCGGGTTCACCCTCGTAGTGCCTTCTGTAGGCGACGTTCAAGAGGACCGCCAGTGCATCGAGCACCCTTCCTGCCGAGGAGGCCTGCACCGTATTTATCCCCTTGGCCAGCTGGCTCAGGATGACGTTGAACTCGACCCTCCCGTACTTCAGGCCCTCAACGGCCCTCGGACAGCACTTCCTTATGACCCCTTCGATACCTTCGATGCCGTAGACCCTGCTCAGTATCCCCATCAGCGCCCTCAGCGGGTAGTAGCTCGCCAGGTCACCGCCCGGCAGCGGGTAGTAGTTGATGTGCGCCAGTCTCTCGACGTCCTCGTAACCCAGGTATATCACCTCGCCTCCCCAGACTTTTCCGTCGGTTCCGTAGCCAACCCCGTCAAGGGCTATACCCACGACACCCTCAAGGTTGTGCTCGGCCATGATGCTCGCCACGTGGGCGTAGTGGTGCTGAACCTGGAGGAGGTCAACGCCAAGCTCGTTGGCCATCTCCATCGCGAGCTTAGTCGTGTTGTACCCGGGATGGAGGTCCGCTATTATGAGGTCGAGCCCCTTCACCCGCAGTATCCTCCTGAAGTGCCCTATCGCCTCCTTCATGAACTCGAAGACCTCAACCTTTCCGGTGTTTCCTATGTACTGACTTGGATAGACCTTCCCGTTCTTTGCGATGCCGAAGGCGTTCATCAGCTCGGCCCCAACGGCTAAACCGTGGTAGTCAAAGGGTATCTCAACCGGCAGGGGCACGAAACCACGGGAGCGCCTGATGACCGCCCTCTTTCCGTTCACAAAGCGAACCACGCTGTCATCGGCCCGGTTGAGTATCCTCCTGTTGTGGAGCAGGAGGTAGTCGGCCACATCTTTCAGCTCCTCGAAGGCCCTCCCGTTGTCCTTCACCATCGGCATGTCCGGCAGGTTCGCCGAGGTCATCACGTAAACGGGGCTCTTCGACCAGTGGAAGAGGATGTAGTGGGTTCCAGCGTAGGGCAGCATGACCCCTATCGTGTGAAGGCCCGGGGCAATGTTCTCGGGCAGGGTGAAAGGTTCCTTCTTCCGGAGGGTTACGATGGGCCGCCGGTACGACCTCAGCTCCTCCTCTTCCCCGGAGGAGACGTATGCGAAGCTCCTTATCGTTTCCAGGTCCCTCACCATGATGGCGAAGGGCTTCTGAGGTCTGAGGGTCCTCCTCCTCAGCTCGGCCACTGCCTCCTCGTTGGTCGCGTCGCACGCGAGGTGAATTCCGCCGATCCCCTTGACGGCCACTATGTAGCCCCTGTCTATCAGCTCGGCCGCCTTTCTGAGCGGGTCGCCCGTGATTTCCTCCCCGTCGCTCGTGTAGAGCCTGTAGCTCGGCCCGCAGACGGGACAGCAGACGGGCTCGGCGTGGTAGCGCCGG
>JAMONK010000218.1 GCA_027065835.1 Thermococcus sp.
GATCTTGAAGGACATGAGAACACCGTCGTAAACCTCCTGGTTGTTCTCGGCGTAGAACTGCATCCAGCCGGTGTCCCTCTGGGCGAGGCTGTCGGTCTGGTCGTCCCAGACGCTCCACGGGGGAGCCATTGCCCTGTTGACGTCGACCATGACTATCGGTAACCTTGCCCCGGCCGCCCAGTGAAGCATCTCGTGCATGAGGGCGAGACCCTGGGCCGAGGTCGCCGTGAATGCCCTTGCACCCGTTGCGGCGGCCCCAATGCTTGCCGCCATGGCGGAGTGCTCGCTTTCAACGGGGACGTACTCCAGTCCCTCTATCTCCCCATTGGCGAGGAATTCGGCTATCTTCTCAATGATGCTCGTCTGGGGCGTGATTGGGTAAGCCGCCACGACCTGGGTACGGGCGTGCTTGACGGCGTAGGCGGCCGCGTAGTTGCCGCTCACAACCTTTCTGATGGGTTTGTACTCCATACCCAACACCTCACTTCTCCTCTTTCTCCATCGTTATCGCTTTGGTCGGGCACTCGTTCGCGCAGATTCCGCAGCCCTTACAGTAGTCGTAGTCGACCGCCACGTATCCGTCTTCTTTTATGTAAATCGATGGCTCCGGGCAGAACTTCCAGCAGATGTAGCACTTGACGCACTTTTCCTCATCTATCACTGGTATGAACGTTCTCCAGTCGCCGGTGAAGTTGGACAGGGTCGTTCCGAGCGTTACCGGGGCCTCCGGGTATTCATCCACGCTCTTAAGGACGATTTTGACTGCCCCTTCCTTCTTTTCACCAAACAGTGTGTTCAACTTTCTCACCCCGCTTTTACCAAGGATTAAAGGAAAGAGAATCAGAGCTCGTAAATCGTCGTCTTCTCGAAAGCCTCTGCGGCTGCCTTGGCGTTCTTCTCGCCAAGGGCCCCGGAGAAGACGTCCGTTATGGCCGTCTGGACGTGTTCAAGGCTGACGATGCCGGTGGCCTTCGCGATCGCACCGAGGATGGCCGTGTTGGTGATCGGCAGGCCGAGCACCTCAAGGGCTATTCCGGTTGCGTCAACGAGGGCGAGCTTGCCCGGCTTCTTCTTGAGCTTCTCAAGAACCTCTTCCCTGCTCTTCTCGGTGTTTATGATAACGGTCCCGCCATCTTTGAGTCCAGCGGTGACGTCGACCGTGTCGAGAAGGCTTGGGTCGAGGACGACGACTATGTCCGGCTCGTAGATCTGGGTTTTTATCCTGATCGGCCTCTCGTCGATCCTGGTGAATGCCGTGACCGGCGCTCCACGCCTTTCAACACCGAAGAACGGGAATGCCTGGACGTATTTGCCCTCTTTGAACGCGGCTGAAGCTAGTATGTTGGCGGCAGTAACTGCACCCTGTCCACCTCTACCGTGAAAACGAATCTCCATCATATTTCCTGCCTCCTAAATTTGTCAAAACTTATTCACCCGTTGCATTTATTTAAGTTTCGGTACGGGGTTAGAGGGCTTTCGACAGCTGTCTTTGGGTATAGATGAACTTGGTAGACCTTCGATGGTTAGAAAAAACCATCATTTCTCGAAAAAGGTTCGGGGGTATACCCTCTACGTTCCGTTCGCCCCGCCGCTCGATCAACCCGGCGGACAAAGTTTTTAAATGCGCTCATGGTTTAAACGTTGGTATATAGACTATATACCTGGATATCCGGGGGATGAGCATGGACGGCCTTGCGGTAGCGGTGGTTGCAGTGGCCTTCTACATCGCTTGGAACATAGGGTCGAACGATTCTGCGAACGCTATGGGAACTGCCGTCGGTTCTGGCATTCTGAGCTTCAGGCAGGCCACCCTTACCATAGCCATCTTCGTGATTATGGGCGCGTATCTGCGTGGATACAGGGTGATGAAAACCGTTGGCAAAGGCATCGTCCCGTCCGGTTACCTGTCCATGGAGATGGCTGTTATAGCGTTGCTGGCCGCCGGGATCTGGGTTACCATAGCCACCGTTAAGGGTCTGCCAGTGTCTACCACCCAGTCCATAGTAGGTGGGGTCATCGGGGTGGGCCTCGCCGTTGGTGCGCCTATAAACTGGTCCACCATGCTCAAGATAGCCTCCGCATGGGTCCTATCCCCTATACTATCAGGCGTTCTCGCGATAGTCCTTTACAGGTTTTACTCATGGGTCGTTTCCCGGCTGAAGAGTGCGTCCACCATAGAAGCCCTCTACAAAGCTCTGGCGGTTCTTGGAGGCTCCTACATGGCGTTTAACTTCGGAACCAACGAGGTTGCCAACGCCTCCGGTCCTATAGTGGGCGCTGGCTTCCTTGAACCGAAAGTTGCTGGGGTTATGGTGGCCATGAGTCTTGCCATCGGCTCCCTGACGTTCAGCTACGCCGTCATGCATACGGTCGGAAAGAAGATAACTTCCCTGGGACCTATATCCGCCTTTGCGGCTCAGTTTGGCTCCGCCATCTCCGTGAGTCTCGCGAACGTTCTTGGCCTTCCAGTCAGTTCAAGCCAGTCAATCGTTGGCGGCGTCGTCGGTGTTGGTCTGCTGGTCGGTGAGGGGGTTGAGAGGTCCGTTGTGAGGGACATCCTGTTCGGTTGGGTGGCCACACCCCTGACCGCCATCTTCATCTCTTTCGTCGTGTTCAAGCTCTTCGCCGTGGTGGGGCTTGTTTAGTGGTTCTATTTTGACCCCCAGTTTTGTAAGCTCTCTCATCATCCCGGTCTGAACGTACGCATCTATGATCGTTTCCTCTCCGTAGGAAATGTTCAGTATCTCTCCTATGGAGTTTAGGAGCGCCACCACCTGGGGTACCGTACCGGGATCCCCCACGGATACCCGGAATAGTCTGTACTTTGGCAGTGTGAGGATAACGTCTTCAAGCGCCTCGTGTAGCTCTTCAAGCTGGCCGAATTTCGCCGAGACGGAGACCACGGCCATGGCGTTGATGGCGGTCTCCTCCGCCGCTTCCCTTATCCTCCTCTTCTTGTCCTCAACGTCCTCTTCAACCGTTAGATCCCGTTTTGTGAGCACTATGAGGATGGGCTTGTCCAGGGTCTTTAGTTCCCTGAGAACGTTTATCGACGCCCGGAACTTCCGCATTATCTCCCCCCAAGGCTCGCTCACATCCAGGGTCAGAAGAACGATATCCGCCTTGGTTATCTCCTCCAGCGTCGAGTGGAACGCCTCAACTATGAATGGGGGTAGACCGTCTATGAACCCAACGGTGTCCGTGAGCAGAACCCGCTTTCCACCGAGCTTGAACCTCCTTGTCGTTGTGTCCAGTGTTGTGAACATCTGGTTCCTGGCCTCTACCTCCTCCCCCGCGAGGGCGTTTAGGAGGGTGGACTTCCCCGCGTTCGTGTAACCCGCGAGGGCGAGTAGTATGAACCCAACCTCTTCACGTCTCTTTCTCTTTACCTCCCGGTCCTTCTTGACGCGCTCCAGCTCCTTCCTTATCCTTCCCATCCTGTACCGTATGTGTTTGAGGTACTGCTGGGTTTGGTACTCCCCCATTCCTTTGAAGCCCGCCCTGTCACCGAGCTTCATCCTCCTTATGGCCTCCTTAACCAGCGGCACCTCGTAGTGAAGGCGGGCCAGCTCCACCTGTAGCTTCGCCTCTTTCGAGTGGGCCCTCCTCTCGAATATCTCAAGAACCAGCTGCCATCTGTCTATCACATCGACTTTGAGCTCCTTCCACAGGTTGTAGGCCTGGCCAGGCGTGAGCCTGTTTGCGAACACGACCCTGTCCGGTCTGTACGTTTCAACGAGCTCCCTCAGCTCTTTGAGCTTGCCGGGTCCGATGTTGTATTTTGAGTTCTCTCTGCGGCTCTGCTCTATTATAGTGAGTACCTCGTAACCCGCGCTTCTGAGAAGCTCCTCGAATTCTTCCCTCCGGACCCGCTCCCTACGGGAGGTCCTGATTACCCCTATAGCTTTCATCGCTTCTTTCTCGTACCCTCCGTTTATAGCCGTTTGGGCTGTGTCCTCCTTACGTCCCTGAGTACTTCGCCGAAGGGGTTATAGAAGAGAAAACGGGAGCTTCCGGCTTCATTACTCTGTGAGTTTCAGTATCGCCTCCGCGAGGTCGCCGTCCGCTTCCTCCAGGGCCTTCTTTGCGGTGTCGTAGTCGACGCCCGCCTGCTCCATGACGAGTTTGATGTCATCCTCGGAGATCTGAAGCAGGGCTCTAACCTCCTCTGCCCCGGGGACTATCTGGTAGCTCTTCTCCCCCTGTGCCGTTATGACCGTAACGACGGGATCCCTCAGGACTATCTCCTTCCCCTCCATCCTGATGACTACCTCGGTCACACCTTCGATTTCCTCCATCTTGATGCCCATCTGGCGCATGAGCTTCTTCATCTGTCTCGGGTTCATTCCCATCATCGCTACCACCGGATAAAATTGGGGACCGATTTTAAAAAGATTGGCAAAGTTTTTAGGCTCCCGGGTGAAGGGTTTTCGGTGGGACGAATGCCGTACGTTCCCCAGAACGTTCCCACGGACTCTCAGATTCTGGAGGCGGTAGTGGCCCTCGCGGCTTTTTATGCCATAATGTGGGTTCTCTTCAACAGGATGGAGAAGTACGCGGAGAAAAAGGAGGAAAAGATCAAGGAAGAGCTTGAGGAGTTGGATGAAACTGGGGAGCTGTACTAGTCTGGGTTACTCCCCCCTCTCTCCAGGAAACTTCGAGGTTTCCTCGTTGGTTTTGAGGATCCTCTGCCTGTACTCCTCGTACTTCTCCCGCGCTTCTTCGGCCTTCTCCTTTTCCCCGAGGTACTCGTAGGCCTCAGCAACGTGCTTCCACCACATCGGGTCCTCCTCAGCCTCCTTCAGGCAGTACCCGAGGAACTTCTCGTAGGCTTCCTTCGCGAGCTCATCCTTCCCGAGCTTTCTGGCGATGTTGCCGACATCCTCGTAAAAGACGCCTTCCTCCTCGGCTTCCTTCTGGTAGTACTCGAGGGCCCTCTCCCATGCCTCCCTGGCCTTCTCCTCGTTGCCCAGCTCCTCGTAGAGCTTCGCCACGTCCTCCCAGAACCAGGGCTCCTCCTCGGCGTAGCGCTCGAGGGCCTTGGCCGCGCGCTCCATATTGCCGGCCTTCTTCCAGTACTCGTGGGCCTCCTTCAGGTAGTAGGTGTCGTTCTCCTTCTCGTAGAGCCCCTCGTAGATTTCGGCGGCTTTGGCGTATTCTTCTGCTTTCTCGTAGGCCCATGCAGCACTCTCCATCCAGCCGAGCTTCATGTACATCTCGGCGGCCTTCAGGTAGTTCCCGCTCTTTTCGTATTTTCTGGCGGCTGCCTTGTACTTGCCCGCCTTTTCAAGACTGCCCGCACTCTTGAAGCGATCGCCTATGCTGAGGTCGGGTTCGCTTATGTACCAGATGCCAAAGGCGAACAGGGCTATGAAGAACAGTACTATGCCCCCCACGATCCTCAGGTCCTGCCAGGTCCAGCTCAGATACGTGGCGTATCCGCTTATCGCGGTCAGCATGGCCAGGATTATCCCGTATTTCCAGCTCTCGGCGTAGAGAGTTAGTCCCGTGAAGAACAGCAGGATCAGCGTAAACCCAAGGAATCCGAGTACGAGGATCACCTGGAGGAGCAGTTTCCAGCCCCCGTACCATACTATCCCAGCGGCTATTCCGAGGATTATAATGAGGAAGCCCAGGATGTAGGCTTTCAGCTTGTCCATTTTTTCACCCCCTCTATCTCAAGCAGGAACAGTTTATAGTCTATTTTCGGCGTGTAGTACCCGATTCCATCTGCGGAAACCACCCTGTGACAGGGAACCACAGGAGGGTAGGGATTCCTTCTCATGGCGCCTCCGATGGCGCGTGGAGATGTTCCAAGGGCCTTTGCAAGCTCGCCGTACGTTATGACGTTTCCTCTTTTAATTCTTTTTGTTAGAAACTCATAAACTCTTCGCTCGAATGGTGTGACCCCATTAAAGCTCAGCTCCTTAAGCAGCACCGCGTTCTCGATCTCCCCAGTTAGGGTTCCCATCACCATGTCGGGGAACGGCGAATTCGTGTCCACACGCTGGACGTCCACATCAACCCCCCTCGCGTTTAGGAACGATGTTAGGTTGTGCACCCTCTTCTCCAGGAAGCCCCTCCCGTCCAGGGAAAACACTATCCCGTCGATCTTCTCCCCAAAGATGACCGCTATCCACAACTCCACGCCTGAGATCCTGAACCTTCTAACGTCGAGCATTCCCCTCCCCCCCGAAAACGCGTTGGGG
>JAMONK010000219.1 GCA_027065835.1 Thermococcus sp.
GCTCGCGAACCAGCTCGGTGCGAAGTTTTTGACGTTAACTCCCATTCTGCATTCACCGGGGAGAACTTCATATGAAAAATTTTAAATATTTCTTTAACCCCTGGTTCAAAACCCGGCACGTCCAACTTCCCTGATACCTTCTCGCGCTCTGTTCTTTACCCCCAGTGAGGTCAACCTCGAGAGCTGCGAATATCCGATGACAAACGGAATGGGAGTAGAGGGTTCCTTCATGATTCTGTATCTGGCCATCAGAGCTTTCTCCCGACCTCGTAGCCTTCCCTTACCGCGCTGGCTATGTTCCTTACCGATTTCGCGTCGCCGATGATGTGGTACTCGATACCCTCTACGACGAACGGTACGTACGGCCTCATTCCAAAGGCACCGACGATCACGTCACACTCTACCATCTCCTTCTCCCCGGTTTCGGTGTTCTCCACTACCGCGTACCCCTCCCCGGCGCTCACGAAGCGTCTGCCGGTTAGGATGTGTATTCCCCTCTCCTCAAGCTCCCGTAGGAGGTATCCACGTGTTATCCTTTCAACTTCAGGCAGGATGGCGGGACTGCGTTTGATTATCCTGATCCGGTTGTTGAACCGGGCAAGGTACAGGGCGGTTTCAACCCCAACAAGGCCCCCTCCGCCGATCAGGACGTCTTTGTTCTCGACCTTGACGTCTCCACGTAGAACCTTATCGAAGGGCGTTATCAAACCGCGTTCCCCGCTGCAGGGCAGGAACGGTTTCGCCCCTGTAGCCATGACAACCGCCTGTGGATTTAACTTTAGTATCTTCTCTTTCGTCGTCTCTCCCTCATGAAGGTGGACGTTGGGCATCTCGGATAGGACGTTGCGGTAGTACTCGATGAGCCAGCTGATCTTCTCCTTTCCGGGTGGAACCATTGCCAGGGTGAGCTGACCACCGAAGACCTCGTAGAATAGATGAACCTCATGTCCCCTCATGGCTGCAACCCTTGCGGCCTCAAGACCCCCTGGACCCGCTCCGATTATTGCCACGACGCGTTTTCTTGGGGCCTTTGGGATCTCCTCCTCATTCCCGACGTTGGCGTTGGCACCGCATCTTATCGGTCCCTTTTCGTCGTGGACTGCCTTGATGCATTCACTGCACCCTATACAGCGTCGTATCAGGTGCTCCTTTCCCTCTGCAACCTTCTTTACCCAATCGGGATCCGCTATTAGGGGTCTTCCGAGGATGACGAGGTCGGCCTGGGTCTCAAGGACTTTCTCCGCGACCGCCGGTTCTCTTATCATGCCAACCGCCGCCACCGGAACGGGCAGAGGTCTTATCCTTTCGGCCAGGTAAGCACGCCAGGCCTGGGGATAGTGCATCGGTTCGAGACGCTTCTCCTTCGGCCCGAGGCCTATATCCGCCTGTATCATGTCGTAACCTGCCCTGGCCAGAGTTAGGGCTATCTCCCGTCCGGTCCTTAGGGTTATGCCCCCCTCAAGGAAGTCGTCCACGGCCAGCCTTATCGTTACTGGAAAATCCCGACCGCATTTCTCCGCTATGCGCTTCCTCACCTCCACCGCGAACCTCGTCGGCTCACCCCACTCGTCGTCGCGATGGTTGGTTAGGGGAGAGAGGAACTGGTTAACGAGCAGTCCGTGGGCACTTTGTACCTCAACCATGTCGAAGCCCGCATCCATTGCGAGTCTCGCCGAGTATGCGAACTTCTCCACCAGCTCCTCTATCTTCTCGGGCGAGAGGTAGTCCACACCCATCTTTTTCCAGCCCTCATGGGCGAGCTCAACCGAGAGTTTAACTCCCTCGTGCTTGTGAATCTCAAAGGCCAGCCATTCCCAGTCCTTGAGGACGGCTTTTGAGTCGATCCTTGGCTGGAACGGCATGTGTTTCCCTTCCGGGTAGTCTATTGAAGTGTTCTCCACTATTATCAGGCCGACACCACCCCTTGCGCGTCTCTCGTAGTGTTTGACGAACCTCTCTGTCAGCCTTCCGTTCTCCAGGGCAAAGTTCGTCGATATCGGCGGGAACACCACCCTGTTCATGAGCTCAACGTTGCCTATGGTTATCGGCTCGAATAGTTTAGGATAATCTTCTTTCATTAGGCCCACCAAACATGAGGTTTCGGTGCCCCTTATAAAGCTTGGTTCGATTGATGTAGATTCCATATGAAAAATTTTCAATAGGTGCCCTGGCCCCGCGTATCCGTATCGGGCGAACTAAAGGTAAAGGTTATTACGTACGTGGACGAATTAAGGGGGGTGATGTCATGACTGCCCCGTTTCCTCCGATACGGAGAGAGCCTCGGACTGAGGACAGGCCCCTGAAACCTGAAGACGGCAAAAAAGCGGTGGAACTCGTCAGGGAAGCGCTCCCCTTTTTTCGAGTTGGTGAGCCGATAACTCACCCCGACCACATTGACGTTCCGGTTTTCTACCTGGATTTTGCCATAGACAGGATCCACTACGATGGGAAGGCCAAGAGTCCCCGTCCAAAAGGTGCCCCACCTCATGGATCGGCGGCCGCAAACCCCGGAGAAGCGCGTGAGGTGATTGAACGTGCGCTCAAAGAGGCGAGGGTTCTCGACGCGGCGGAGTTCAGGGAACCCGAGGACTGCTGGGTTGTTCCTGTTGCATGGAAAAGCTTTATAATCCTCCACGTACGCGTTTCCCGCGAAGGGGAGGAGCTCATCCCGGACTACGGTCTGACGGAGGAGGTAAGGCGCTACGGGACGCTTTAAAGATTTCATCCGGCGTGAGTGGTTCCTGACGGTTCTCCTTCTGCTGTACCTAGCCCTGGCTGTACTCGATTCAAGCCTTCCCCGCAGAACCCCGAAACTTATCGACTGGGAGAGTCTTTCGGTCATAACGGCACTTATAATGGCCTCTAAGGGGCTTGAACTGTCGGGTCTCTTCTCAAAACTGGCCCCCCGGCTGATACGGGCCGCCAACCACTCGGAAAGGCGCCTCATGTTGCTCTTCATCCTGACGATCTCACTTTCATCCACGGTTATCATGAACGATACGGCCATGCTGGTCTTCATTCCCCTCGTCGTTGCAACCTCGGAGATTGCCCGTGTGGACACAGCGAGGGCCGTGACGTTCTCCGCCATCGCCGCCAACGTGGGCTCGGCCCTTACCCCAATAGGCAACCCCCAGAACATCATAATATGGCACAGCTACGGTCTTGGATTCCTGGAGTTCATCCGTTCGATGCTCCCCTTCGTGTTCCTCTGGCTCCTCGTCCTTTTTGCGTTCACCCTCACCATCAAAAACCGGGAGCTCTCGGTTGAAAGGATCCCCCCGGTTGCCCTTAGAAAGACCCTTCTGGTGGTTTCTCTCATCTCCTTGATCGTGGATGTGGTCCTAGCAGAAATCGGGAGGGCCCCCCTTGCCTTCATCTTCACGCTCTTTGTCTTTTTGGTGCTGGGTAGGGACGTGCTCAGGGGTTTTGACTGGGCGCTGGTTTTGACCTTTGCCTTTATATTCATCGATTTCAACGAGCTCGCTTTCCTGTTAAAAAGTGCCGGGTTGATGTTTCCAACTGGAGGCACTGGACTCTTCGTTGTCTCCGCCACCTTGAGTCAGCTGTTCAGCAACGTCCCGGCAACAGTTCTTCTTTCGGCTGGCAAACCGGAGTGGCTTCCGCTTTCTCTGGGGGTCAACATAGGGGGAAGCGGCATCGTTGTGGGTTCGCTGGCCAACCTTATAGCCATCAGGATAGCGAGAGTGGGAGTGGGGGACTTCCACCGCCATTCCGTTCCCTACTTTCTCGTGGCCCTTCTGCTCTCCGTGCTCCTCCTGTTGTAATGAGAGATATACCTCACGTCCCACGGTGGTTCCTCATTCGCCCCCACAAGGGTTTTAAACGGATGAACTTTAATTCATCCCGGTGTTGAGGGGTATGAAAACTATAGAGGCTTCCGGGCTGACGAAGTACTACGGTTCGCTTCTCGCAGTTGATAACGTGAGCTTCAGCGTTAAACGGGGTGAGGTCTTTGGGTTTCTCGGTCCAAATGGGGCCGGAAAAACTACCACCGTCAGGATGCTCACCGGTATTCTAAGACCGAGCAGGGGCGAAGTTCGTGTTCTGGGCTACGACATGCTTGATGAGCACGAGAAGATACTGGCGAGGGAGATGATGGGTATCGTTCCCGAGATGGCTAACCCCTACGTAGATTTAACTGCGATGGGAAACCTACGGCTCATGGGCGAGCTCTACGGAATGGGAAAGAGAGAAATCGAGAAGAGGGCTCTTGACCTTCTGAAGCTCTTTGGGCTGTACGAGAGGAGGAAAAGCAAGGTAAGGGCCTTCTCCAAGGGCATGAGGCAGAGACTCATACTCGCGATGGCCCTCATAGGAGATCCGGAGGTTCTGTTCCTGGACGAACCAACCAGTGGCCTTGACGTTATAAGCGCCCGCATGATACGGGATATAATCAGGGATGAGCATAGAAAAGGCAGGACTATCTTTTTGACCACCCACAATATGGCCGAGGCGAACGAGCTGTGTCAGAGGGTGGCCATAATCAGGCGGGGAAAACTCGTTGCTATAGACACACCTGAGAAGCTCAAAACGCTTGGAAAAGGCCTTTCCGTGGAGGTTAGCTTTGAACCGATGGTGTTTGAGGGTTCTGCCATAGACTCTGCCCTCAGGGTAGAACACCGGGGGGACAAGATAAGGATATACACGGACGATCCTGATGCGACGATCAGGGAGCTCGTGAGGTACGCTGAGGAGAAGGGGCTGAGGATAGTTAGTCTGAAAACGCTCTCCCCGTCTCTGGAGGATATATTCGTTGAACTGGTGGGTGGTAAGGATGATTAAGACCCTCAAACGCTCATTTGCAGTGGCCAAAAAGGACATGCTGATATTCTACCTCAAGGGGCCGGTGATAATAATGGGCCTCGTGTTCCCGTTCTTCCTGTTCTTGGCGTTCCTGATAGGCCGGCATCTCTCCGGGGAACAGCTGTTTGTTGGCCTAACGGCGATGACCGCGTTCTTCACCTCGACCGCTGTCGGTCCGACGATAATCCCCTGGGAGTGTAGGGGCAGGACTTTCGAGCGGTTGGTTGCTTCACCGGTTTCACTTACCGCGATACTCCTCGGTGATCTCCAGGCCTCCTTTTACTTCGGTCTTGCGATAACCTTCACCATAGCCCTTCCCTCACTGGCCTACCTCTCAATCCACCCCTCCTTCGGTATCTTTCTCCTGTCCACACTACTGGCGGTTCTTTCCTTCTCCGCAATGACGGTGTTGATGTCCTCTTACCCCCCTACGGACATCCCCGCGGACGTGATGATGCTTTCCTCCCTTGTGAAATTCTCCCTCCTCTTCATCAGCGGCATCTTCGTCCCCCTTCGCAGCCTGCCTCCCTACGGTCGGTGGATCTCCCTGTTATCCCCCCTGACGTACTACGTTGATGCCCTCAGGCACGCCCTGGGTGGGGGATACCTTCCCCTCCCCATCGACTTCATCATGCTGGCCTTCTTTGGTCTTGCATTCTTTTTCGTGGGCTCCACAATACACGGGAGGGTGCTTGAACGGAGGTTCACCTGACGACCCGGCCCCTCTCTCCCTTTGAAGTTAAGGTTGCTCCAGCTTTTCAGCGGTAGTTCTCCGGTCGGGAGAAGTCATGCACAGGAAAAATAAAGGTCACCCATCAATCCCGGTTCTCCGGACACACGTAGCCTCCCTGGGACTCAACCTTCCCTTCGGCCTCCATTTCCTTCCTGATATCTTCGAGCTTTCTCCTTGCCTTTGCGACTGCGAGGGCCTCGTCCCGGTACTTCCTCAGCACACCTATGTGTGGGAATATTATGGCGTCCCTCGGACACATCTTGGCGCATGTGTCACAGCCCACGAGGCAGTTGTAGGGTCTCGCGACCACCGGGCGCATCCTCTCAAAGTCCCACTCATAGACGGTTCTGCCCCCACACGTCATCAGGCAGATGCCGCATCCTATGCACCTGTCGTAGTCTATCCGCGGGTACCACGGTATCTCCTTCCTGTCTATGCCGTACCACTTAACGTTTGAGAAGTCCCTCACGGTCCTTCCCAGGACGTCCTTCCCTATTACCGGGGTTTCTCCACTCATATTATCACCAATTCATATGAAAATTTATTTAGATAAAAACCTTTCTCAAACGCTCCCTTCAGAACCTTAGGTTATACCCAAGAATGCCCCTCCGGGGTCTGCTGCTCGCTTCGGTACCGAAGGGTCCT
>JAMONK010000220.1 GCA_027065835.1 Thermococcus sp.
CATATTCGTGATCTCGGTTGTGGCTGGACTCTTGATAATAACCGGCGGCGCAATAAACGCTTATTTCAGCCTGGAGACTTACGCAGAGGGAATCCTTGGCAGGCTGCCGGGAACACCCCTGTTACAGGTTCTGATATACATAAACGCTCTGGGAGCCTCGCTCGTGGTCGGAATCTCCGTCGTGATCACGGGACGCATTATACAGGCGTACCTGAAGAAAGATGCCCACATCTGGTACTACGTCTCGGCGCTTCTCACGATGCCGGCGCTGTGGGTAACGATAGACCTAACGACGAGGTACGCGATGGCAATACTCACTTTCTCGGATATAAACGTGTTCACAAAGGTTATAATAGCCGTTGTGGATATCGGGTTCAGCGTTTTAGTTGGGATGTACCTGAGAGGAAAAGTTAGGGGATGGGAGAAAGTTGAAGCTGGAGCGGGCACTTAACGAGTACCGAAGGATGAAGGAGGAAGAAGAACGCAGGATTCAAAAATTGAAAGAAAAACACAACAAACGGGTAAAGAAAAAGATAAAGGAGATACTCAAAAGGATCGATAAACTGGAGAAGAAACGGCTTCCCAAAGACGTCGATGAGCAGGTCGCGAGACTGGTGGAGAACGACCGGCGGAACTACGTCAGGGCTCTGAGGCATGCCCTCGAAAGCGTTGGGGACATAGACGACCTCGGAAAACGTCTGCCTGACCTGGCAAAGCTCCACGTCGGGCACGGCAAATATCTCCTCATAGCGTTCGAAAAGGATATATACACCATAAACAGGCTATTAAAGGAGCTCAGCGAGGACTACGCGGAGTACTACGGAGAGGTCATGGCCGAAGGCCTTGGGGATGTTGAACCGGAGCTGCTTCTGGAGGAAGAGAGGAGGATACACAAACTCCTTGAGGAAGCCAGGAGGGACAGGGACCAGTTAAGGGAAGCCGTGGACAGGAAAAGGGGCGAACTGCAGGAGTTCTATCGTGACAGGGGACTTGACAAACTGGAAGAGGAGATAGCGTCCCTCAATGCGGACGCAAGACGGATAGAGCTAGAAGTGAGGTCGAAAGCGTCTAAACTTCACAAACCCATAAAACGGATGCGCCTGGGTGGGTTCGCAGACGAGTTCCTGGAGGACAGCGGGGCGGCCATCGAAAACCCGGACGAATTCCTAGCCATGGTGAGGAAGATCCTGAACGATCTGGATGACAAACACAGGAAAACCGCAAACTGGTTGCTCAAACATCTACCCGAGAAAGCCAGAACCATAAAAGAGAGACGCAGGAAACTTGAAATGCTCCAGGAAAGGAAGGATCGGATTCTTGAAGAGGGAGCCACCAGAGAAAAGGAGATCTGGGAACTCGAGAGGAAGATAGAGGAGAAAGAGGCTGAGATCAGAAAGCTCAGACATCAGCTGGAGCACCTGGAGGCCCAGCTCGATGGGGTGCTGTCCAGACTGGAGGAAATCCTGGGAGAGAAAATCGAACGTTAGGCTTATAAATTAGGTTGCCCTAATGGCCTAGGTGATAGAAATGTTCAGGGTTGACCGCCTTCGCTTCGGTACCGCGGGGATCCCGATCTCAACACCCAAGCGCTCAACCGTTGACGGAATAGCCCGGGTGAGGGACCTGGGACTCGATGCGATGGAGATGGAGTTCGTCAGGGGGGTAAACCTCAAGTCAGAACTCGCTAAGAAAATAAAGTACGTGGCAAAGAAGCACGACGTCCTGCTCACCGCCCACGCGCCCTACTACATAAACCTCAACGCGGCGGAAAGGGCTAAAATCGAGGCGAGCAAGAACAGGATAATCCAGAGCGCCGAAAGGCTCCACGACGCCGGTGGCTGGAGCGTCGTCTTCCACGCCGGGTACTACCTCAAGCAGCCCCCGGAGAGTGTTTACCAGAGGATACTTGAGGCCCTCCGGGACATCGAGAAAAGGCTCATGGACAAGGGGGTGGAGGTCTGGTTGAGGCCGGAGCTCACGGGAAAACCCACCCAGTTCGGAGACCTTAAGGAGATAGTGAGACTCAGCGAGGAGCTTGAGATGGTTCTGCCGACGATAGACTTCGCCCACGCCCATGCGAGGCACACCGGGAAGTGCAACACCACAGAGGAATGGCGCGAGATGCTGACCGTTATAGAGGACGGACTCGGCCGGGATGCCCTGGACAGCATGCACATCCACATGTCCGGCATAGAGTACACCGCGAAGGGCGAAAGGAGGCACCTGCCTCTTCGCGAGAGCGACATGAAGTGGGAGGACCTTTTAAAAGTTCTAAAGGAGTTCCGGGTCAAGGGCGTCGTGATCAGTGAAAGCCCGAACATCGAGGACGACGCTCTGCTGATGAAACGGAGGTACGAGGAGATAAGAATCTGAACCACCCCAGGGAACCCTGACTGGTTTGCATGCGGCGGGTTTGGGGGGTTGCCGGGCCACATCCCAATCAAGGCTTATAAACCATCACAACCGAGTTTTGAGCATGGGGTCAAAGCCTTCCAAGATCATCCTCTTAATGCCGCTGGTGTTCCTGCTGGTTTTCTTCTACATTCCGTTAGTCAGCATAGTAAAAACCGGTCTGTGGGATGGGGGATTAACCCTGCGGTATCTCGGCGCGGTTCTCTCCAACGGATACCACAGGCACGTCATAATATTCACCGTGGAGCAGGCGATCGCCTCCACCCTTCTGACACTTGTCCTCGGCCTCCCCGGGGCGTACATCTTCGCAAAGTACGATTTTCCGGGAAAACGCACAATAAAAGCTTTCCTGACCGTTCCGTTCGTGATGCCCAGCGTGATGGTGGCCCTGGGCTACATCCTCCTCTTTGGAAAGAACGGCTTCGTAACTGAACTGGTGGGCCGTGATCTTGGTATCCTGTACTCATGGAAGGCCATACTCCTCGCCCATGCGTTCTACAACTTCCCGATAGTCATCAGAATGGTTTCCTCCCTCTGGCAGCGCATCAACCCCCACTACGAGGAGGCGGCCATGGCGCTTGGGGCCAGGGGATGGAGGCTGTTCTGGAGGATAACCCTGCCGATGATCTCTCCCGCGATCTTTGCCTCGGCCATGCTCACATTCGTATTCTGCTTCCTGAGCTTTTCAATCCCATTGATAATCGGTGGCTACCAGTACGCTACGATGGAGGTGGACATATTCACGCAGGTGATGACCCTCCTCGACTTCAAGACGGGGGCGGCCCTGGCACTTATTCAGATAACACTGAGCGCGGTTTTTATGTACCTCTACCTGAGGAGTCTGGAGGCGTACTCAAAACGGGAGGAGCAGCGAATATTTCAGAAACCTGCTGGTTTTGGATGGAGGGACATTCTGAGCATCAAAGGGCTCCTGATGGTTGTGTACTCCCTCATCGTGTTCCTCTTCATAGTTGCGCCCCTTCTGGCAGTCCTCTACGACTCGCTCCGGTTCCAGGGGGGCTGGTCTCTGGAGTGGTACAGGAGGGTCTTCTCGCCGGAGTACAACCCCATGTTTGGGGCCAGCACGATGGTAACGATAAGGAACTCCCTGGCCTTCGGCATCTCAACCGTGATCCTCTCCACACTGGTGGCCCTTCCCGTAGCGTATATCCTCCACCGCTGGAACTTCCGTGGAAAAAGGCTGTTCGACGTACTGGTCATGCTGCCCCTTGCGAGCTCGCCGGTGACGCTGGCCCTTGGGTACATCAAGGTTTTCCATTCAACCCCCCTGTACTACACGGCGGCCATAGTGGCCATAGCCCATACGGTGATCGCGTATCCCTTCGTGCTGCGCTCCGTCTCAACGGCGCTGAGGAAGATAAGACCCAACCTGTTTGAGGCGGCGCTGAGCCTCGGAGCAAGGGAGTGGAGGGCGTTCCTGAAGGTTGAGCTGCCCATCGCCATGGGCGGAGTGATAGTTGGCGCCATATTCGCGTTCGCCATGAGTATAGCCGAGCTCGGTGCCACCTACATGCTGGCCAAACCGGAGTACACGACCATGGCGGTGGCGGTCTACAGGTTCCTTGGCTCCCGCCAGTTTGGAAGCGCCTCCGCGTTATCCGTTATGCTGATGGTGCTCTCGGCGCTAAGCTTCATGGTTATAGAGCGGATGGGGGAAGAGGTATGGTAACGGTCGAACTTCGAAACGTCGAAAAGAAATGGGAAGACTTCAGACTCAGGATAAACCACTTAGAGGCCCGGGATGGGGAATTTCTCACATTACTTGGGCCGAGTGGATGTGGGAAGACCACGACGCTGAGGATGATAGCGGGGTTTGATAGGCCGGAAGGGGGGGAGATACTCTTTGATGGGACTCGGATGAACGAAGTTCCCCCCTACGAGCGTGGGATAGGGATAGTATTCCAGGACTACGCCCTCTTTCCACACATGACCGTTTTTAAAAACGTCGCCTTCGGGCTGGAGATGAGGAGGGTCCCCCGCAAGGAGATAGAGGGACGTGTGAAACGGGCGCTCGAGCTAGTCGGTCTGAGGGGGATGGAGAACAGGTATCCGGAGCAGCTCTCCGGCGGCCAGCAGCAGCGCGTTGCACTCGCGAGGGCCCTCGTAGTCGAGCCTGAGGTTCTCCTCCTGGATGAGCCGCTGAGCAACCTCGATGCAAAGATCCGTGAGAAGCTCAGGGGGGAGGTAAGGAGGATCCAGCGGGAGCTCGGGATAACGACGATATACGTCACCCACGACCAGGAGGAGGCGATGGCGATAAGCGACAGGATAGCCCTCATGAACGTCGGAACCGTCGAACAGGTCGGGACACCACTCGAGCTTTACTACCACCCAAAGACCGAGTTCGTGGCCCGTTTTCTCGGCCTCAGCAACATACTGGAGCTTGAAGCCGAGAACGGAAGGGCTTGCCTGGGGGGACTGTGCTTCAACGTTGGAAAGGAAGGACGTGTTCGCCTCTTCTTCAGACCAGAGAGCGTGTACGTAAAACCCGGAAAAACGGGGAGGATAACCGACTACGAGCTTCTACCCGGTAGGGTGCGCCTGAAGATCGACGTGGAGGGAAACACGATACTGGCGGAACGGTTCCTAAACGAACTGCCATTTTCAATAGATGAGCCGCCGGAGGGCGTTGATCTGGAGGTACTCTCTTTCTCCACGATTTAACCTGCGTGTTTTTACAAAAAATTGTATAAAAAAGCTTTAAAAAACACGTTTATTAGCAGATATCAGTCAATGAGCTGGAGGGAACAAGATGGGATGGCTGGAGAGCTACTTCGAATTTGAACGCTACGACACAAACATGAGGACGGAGGTTCTGGCGGGTATAACGACGTTCATGACGATGGCGTACATCCTATTCGTCAACCCGCAGATACTGAGCGTCGCTATGGGAAAGGGTGCATTTGACAGTCTTGTCACTGTAACCGCGCTCTCGGCGGGGATAACCACGATAATAATGGCCCTTTACGCCAGAAAGCCTTTCGCCCTCGCGCCTGGAATGGGTCTGAACGGCTACTTTGCGTACAGCGTCGTTAAGGGGATGGGGTACAGCTGGCAGGTTGCGCTTGCGGCGGTTTTCGTGGAGGGTATAGTGTTCATGATCCTGAGCGTGACCAAGGTCAGGAGCGCGATAATCCACGCGATCCCACTAAGCCAGAAATACGCGGTTGGTGCTGGAATCGGTCTCTTTCTGACGTTCATAGGGCTCAACGATATCGGACTTATAAGTGCCACAACTTCGGGCGGAGTCCTTCAATTCACGGGACTGCATGCACAGGTCCTCTCCACCAAAGCGGGGCTTCTTTTCTTCTTTGGGTTGTTCTTAACGGGGATACTGATCGCCATGCGCGTAAAGGGGGCACTTCTGATCTCGATACTGACCACCAGCATCTTAGGTTGGGTTACAAAAGCGGCCCCCTGGCCTCACACGCTGTTCTCGGCGCCAACCCTCAGCTATACGTTCATGAAAATGGACATCCATGGACTTCTAAACGTTGGGGCCCTGGGGGTCATCTTCGCCTTCTTCATGGTTGATTTCTTCGACACCCTCGGAACGGTGACGGGGTTGAGTGCCAAAGCCGGCTACCTCACAAAGGAGGGAAAGATCCCGGATGCGGAGAAGATCCTCCTAACGGACGCCATAGGCACTACATTGGGTGCGGTTCTGGGAACCTCAACGGTCACCACGTACATCGAGAGCGCCGCCGGAATCGAGGAAGGCGGAAGAAGCGGAATGACCGCATTGATCACGGGCGCCCTTTTC
>JAMONK010000221.1 GCA_027065835.1 Thermococcus sp.
GATTCCCTCCATTCCCGGACTAATTGCAGAGTACCTGCCAAAACTTTCCTTCAAAACGACGCCCACCGCCCATGGGAGGCGCTCCCTGACATCGCCCTCGATGAGGGCCCTATCCCCCGCAACCATTGCAACCGGAACTTCCCATTCTCCGAGAAGGTAGGCGTTTAGGAGGGTCTCACTGACCTCCATTCCGTTGATTTCAAGGCGGTCAAGGGCAGCACTGCTGTAGGTGTGGTCGAAGGTTGCGTGACCGGTTCCGGCCTTGGCATGGTAGCCGAGGAAAATCGCCAAATCTGCCTCCTTGGCACCGGCCACCATGCTCAGCGGCCGCGGAAAGCCCCTCACGAGCTTTAGGTATGCGGGCGTCTCGTCAACCAGGATGTTGACCATCGGGCCGTGACTGTCGGCCACCACAACTTCATCAACGCCGTTCTCATGGAGGGTCTCTGCGACAACCCTAACCACTTCCGTTGCTATTTTCCGGGCTTCGGAGTAGAGGGTTCCTTTCACGAAAAGGTGCTCCCTGCTGACTACGTAGGGGAGACCTTCCAGGTCGAGGGATATAAACGCCTTCATGGTATCACCAGAAAATGATGGAAGCGATGAGATATAAATCTCTCGGAGGCACATGAACACTATCTCAACGACCTAAATCCCCAGCCCAAAAGCATTAACGCCCAAATTGCCAATAGGAGTAAAACGAACTTTCCTTCCGGAGTACGATACCACTCCTCAGGGATGGTTTCAGTGTATTTGAGGGGTGGTGCGAGCACTACTATCCCTTTCTCCGACACTTGGAGTAGTGGTAGCTCCTTCCAGACACCGTTCTTGTAAAAGTACAGTGAAACGTTCAAGGGTCTTGGTGGGAGACCCTTCCCGGGCTGCAGTACAATATTCCAGTAGTTTTTTCCAATCCACATGCTCCCGTTGGCAAAGCCGAGTGAAACACCCGAGGGGACTATCAGTAAACCGTCGTTGAAGAACAACGCGCAGGAAAGATCCATGGGCTTGAGAGTATCATTAACTTCCCTCAGGGGGAGCCTGTAGTGGGATGGCCAGAGCCAAACGTGATCACCAACACTCTTTGGAACCAAGCACTCCTTGTTTATGAAAGTGTACTTCCAGAAGAGAGGGAGATAGTATGTAGCGTTGTATTTGCGTTTTAGCGTCAGGTTCTCGCCTGTGGCCACGAGTTTCACCGAATCGTCAATCTTATATAAAAACCTCTCCCCCCCATTTGGCCCCGGTTTGGTGATCAGGAAGTACGGCATTGAAACGTTCAGGCCACCAATCCACCAGGGCACTTCCCCGAGCTTTTGGATTGCCCCGTCACGGTAGCGAATCACGGTTAGGGTGTTGGACACAACTGAATCCCTCATCGGAAAACTCGTGTTGGTTGATGTAAGGAGGAAGAGGTAGAGCCAGCCATGATAAAAGGCAAAGGGCGGAAATTCACACCCAGAGAACGCCATGAAGTCAACATAGTAAGCACCAGTTTGATTAATATAGAAGACGAAGTAAGTCCAAGGATCCACCGGCTGGAGCGTGTTTGGAGTCCACCCCGCTTCTTCATAGTAGTTGTACTGGACTCCTACGAGGGCCCCTCCGGAGTCCGCGTAGAGGACGAAGGGCTCAAGATAAACTCCCCACGGATGAGAATTATAATCCTGATCAGGAGCCGCTGAGGCAAAAGATAGTGTCAGGGATAGGAAGAGAAACAATAAAAGAGATATCCTAACGAGGTGTCCTCCGATCATTATACTCCCTCCAGATACGTAATAACCTCCATTGCCTAGTTCAAAAATTCTGGCATAACCACGAAGAATATTTCCGGAAAATGCGGATAATCCCCGCTCATGAAAAAGGTTATATAGACCTTCTTTGAAAGAATAGAATGGTGAGAAGTATGAAAATAGTTGAACTGGACATGAAACTCCCCTATAAAGGCAGGGGGGCCGTGTTAGCTCGTCTGTATGGTAGAATCCGGGGCAGGATACGGGACATCCACTTCCTCCCACCCAACGCCGAGGGGGTCAGTGAGGTAAGGGTCGAGATCGTGGAGGACAACCCCGCAGGCCTTCTCTCCGAGCTCAAAAAGATCATAAAAAACGGGAAGATAAGCTTCAGGATTCTGAGCGAGACCTGACCTTTTTTACAACGAACTCAGCGCAACCCAGACCAGGAACATCGTCCCTATGACGTCGCTGAGGGTTGTGACGACGGGTATTGCAACGTTGTCTGGATCCCAGCTATACTTTTCGGCTAGAATCGCGACAACGAGGCCTATCAGCATGGCCGTTAATATGACCACAGGGAACCCAAGGACAAAGTTCCAGAGGATCCTCGCGGGCCGATGGATGTAGTGCAGCACAACCCACATCGAGATCAGGTTCGTCAGGTAGCCTATTATGGGAGCGAGGATGAACAGGGAGAGAAGGTCGTAGAGCGTTTCTCTGCTCTTGACTGCCTCGACGCCCTCAAGATGAATCTTCGTTGAAACCTTCGCCGCAATTATCGAGCCGAAGTTCCCCATGCTGTCGTTGACGCTGGGCCACATGACGCTGACGATGATCACTGCGTTGATTATCCTCTCGTAAGTGACGAGCAGACCACCGGTTACGGTCTCGATGAGGGCCATCGCACCTATCACGGCCGCGAGCTCACCGAACGCCCTCCTGTGCTCATGCTTGAACTTCGCCCGAAACGCCAGCCATATCAAGATAGCCAGCATTGTAAACGCCAGGATGTAGAACGGGCCGGTGTGGTGGAGGTACAGGAGGGCAAAGTAAACCATCGTGGGCATCGTTATCAGGTCGGCCAGAGAGCTTATCAGGGGCGCAGCTATTAGATCCGGGTCGTAGCCCCTCTTGAACGGCAGTACCGTTATCAACGCAGTACCGTAGCCGAGGATGACACCGATGAATATGGCCGAGGCTATAACCATGAGCAGAACTATAACGTTCTGTACGAAGTTATGGATCATGAACAGACCAACGATCCAGAGGACTATGAGCGGAATCTTGCTGCTCAGGATCGCCATCACTATCTGGGTCGTCACCTCAGGGTCGCGAACGCTGTCGATAAGACCCAGATGAAGCTTCGTTGTGAAGCGTGATGCCAACGCGGAGAATATGTTGCCCCTAAGATCCATCAAACCAGGCATGATGAAGACCAGAATCGGGAAGTATGACATTATGGTGTTCCAGTTCTTACCAAGAACCGCGCCACCGACAAAGTCAAATATCAGGCACAGAAACAGTGCTGGAAACGACAGAAGAAACGCGTCCCTGAGCTTGCCTCTGAATGTCTTTGAAGTGCCTATTGCCGCTTTGACTACGGTCATCCTCCTCACCCCTAACGACTTTCATCTCCGGCACCTCCCAGGCTTTTTTGGAACACTGGCGATTCAGGGTGGGGGAAAGACTATAAAAAAGTTGTGGTTCAACCGCCACGCCCGGAATTCACGATTTTATTGCTGAGTTTAGCTCTTCGAGTTTCTTTCTTGCTTCTTCCACAGATCGGGCCCTCTCAACGGCCGTTCCTGTGACCACTATATCGGCACCGGCCCTCACGGCGGCTTCTGCAGCCCCCGCGGTTCTTATACCGCCACCTACGATGAGGGGTACGTCAATGACACTCTTGACTGCCGCTATCATCTGAGGCGGAACCGGTTCCGGCGCCCCGCTCCCAGCCTCAAGGTAAACCAAGCGCATGCCCAGATACTGACCGGCGAGGGCGTAGGCGGCCGCTATCTTGGGCTTGTGACGGGGGATGGCCCTGGCGTCCCCCACCCATCCAACGGTCTCACCGGGCTCGATTATAAGGTAGGCCATTGGAATGGGCTCAAGACCGTAGCGCTTTACCTGAATGGCACCCAGGGCCTGGGCACCCGTTATGAAGAAGGGGTTTCTGGAGTTCAAAAGACTCATGAAGAAGATGGCATCGGCGTACCCACTTATTCCGCCGTGGGAACCAGGGAACAGGATAACGGGAAGGCTTGAACTCTCCTTTATTGAACGGACGACGGCGTCCAGAACCTCACCCTCAGCACCCGTGGAACCACCAACCATCACGGCATCAACGCCAGCCTTCTCACTGACCGCCGCAATTTTCCCGGCCATCCCGGGGCTCACATCATCCGGATCCAGAAGAACGAAGTGAAGGGGACCGTTTTTAAGCTTCTCGTGAATGTGGGTTTCAACCTTTCCGAGCTCTAGTCTCATTTTTCTCACCGGAGTCAATAGTTTCATCCAAGCTTTTAACCTTTATCCAACGAAGGCCCAGGCGCTTCAGTATTTCGGTGAGTGTGTCGTCAGGCTCACCCTCAAAGAGGTACAGGTTCGTATCGACCCTCACGTCGCCCGCTCCGAAGCCATTAACCGGTTCCCCGTACTTCGAAACCTCCAGTGAAAGCCGTTCCTCAAGCCGTTCCTCGCTCGGGATGAGGTACGCCCTCAGAAGTCTGGCTTTCTTGAGGAGGTAGTCTATGTGCCAGTGAAGCTTCTTGTCCCGTTTGAAATGCCTCCCCACGCGCTTCTCCAATGAGTTCATGGCGGAGCCCACGTAAACGTAGTAGCCTTCCCGGAGTTGGAAAACCCTGCCTTTCGTCCTGATTTCACCATCGGCGTCCAATTGGATCACCAGGAAGTACGATCCCCTCATGTTTGAAGGATCTCCCCCAGGTTTATAAATACCTTTGGACAAGTTAGAAGTGGTGTTGGCATGGAGAAAAAGAAGAAAAAACCGCCCGTCGATGACTTCGCTTGGCAGGAGTACAGCAGGGAAGAGTTCAAGGAAACGTTCCCCCATCTGCACGAGGAGCTTGAAGGAGAAGGCGTCCCTGTGAGCGGGTACAGAACCAGCGAGGAGAAGGCCGAGAAGGAGCTCGACGAGATCTACGATTTCTCCGGGTACAACCCAACCGTGGTGGATTTCCTTCGGCGCTGTGAGACCGATGAGGAGGCCCTTGAGATAATCAACTGGATGGAAGATCGCGGGGAGATAACCCACGACATCGCCAAAGAACTCCGTATAACCCTCGCAAGAAAAGGCGTCAGGGCGTTCGGTCCCAAAAAGGAGTGGGGCTGGTACGAGAAACACGGCCGGGAGTGAAGCTGAAAAAAGGTAAAGGTTCAGATATTGCCGATTCGCTGAAGGACCATTCCCTCAATCCGGATCGGTTCGGCCCTCCTTGCGAAGACTATGGCCTGGTCAAGCTTCGCCTCGGTTTCGGCGTGTACCGTGAAGAGTGGTTCACCTTCCTTGACCTTCTCACCGACCTTAACGTAGAGCTCCAGACCTGCACCCTTGTCCTCCGGAGCGCCAGCCGCCCTGGCTATTCCAGTTATGGCCCTGTTGTCTATCCCGGTAACGTAGCCGCTGGTGGGGGCCGCGAACGTGTAGGTCTTGTCGCCGACCTGGATGTCCTCCGGTTTGATGTTCGGATCGCCCCCCTGTTCCTCGATGATCTCACGCATCTTCTCGTAGGCCTTGCCGCTCTCAAGTATCTCCCTGGCCATCTTCTTACCCATGCCCTGTGGGGCAACACCACCCATCTCAAGAAGAATACCTGCAAGCCCGGTTGCCTTTTCTATCAGGCTTCCAGGTCCCTGACCGGTCATGAGGGCCTTCAACGCTTCCCTGGCCTCAAGTGCGGGTCCCACAGTGTGGCCGATGGGCTGACCGCCGTACGTAACCGCGACCTCAACGTACTGCCCCAACCTCTTTCCGAGTTCTATGAAGTCCCTTGACAGAGAGCGGGCCTCTTCAAGGCTCTCGACCTTAACCCCCCTACCCGCAGGGATGTCGATGAGAACGTACTGGCTTCCCATTGCGTACTTCTTGGACATTATGCTGGCGAGCATGAGCCCCGTCGGGTCTATACTGAGCGCCCTCTCCGACTTGATCGTTATATCGTCCGCGGGTGCAAGGTTGAGCGCACCGCCCCACACGAGGCACGCCCCGATCTTCTCAACGATGCGCTTTATCTCGTCGAGGGAAAAGCTCACATCTGCGAACACCTCAACGACGTCTGCGGTTCCTGCGGCGCTGGTTATTGCCCTTGAGCTGGTCTTGGGTATTGTGAGACCAGAGGCCGCCACTATTGGCACGACGAGGATGTTTGTCTTGTTGCCCGGAACGCCACCGATGCTGTGGACG
>JAMONK010000222.1 GCA_027065835.1 Thermococcus sp.
GGACCTCTACGACATAGCAGTCTTCGTGACGAACCAGGTGCAGGCGAAGCCGGACGCGTTCTTCGGCGACCCGACAAGGCCGGTCGGCGGACACATACTCGCTCACAGCGCGACGCTCAGGATTTACCTCCGTAAGGGCAAAGCCGGGAAGCGCGTCGCCCGTTTAATCGACAGCCCGCATCTGCCCGAGGGAGAGGCCATATTCCGCATAACCGAGAAGGGCGCTGAGGATTGACCTGAACTGTTGTGTTTTTCTGTCTGCTCTTTTACTCTTGTCCTTTTCAACCGATTCTCACCATTTTAATATAGTTGAAAATTGAAACTTACACAAAAAAGATATTGTAAAATACAACTTATAAAAAGGAAAGTTTATATGTAATGTCTATCTATCATTCATGGCCAACTGGTCAGGTGGTGGCCATGATATGTTAAGGGGAGAGTATATGGATAATGTAGTGAAAGAGGAGCTTATTCGTAGCTTTGGTGTATTTGCGTTAGCTCTCATGACCTATCCCTTGGTATGGTCGGCCAGCAATAAGGAATTGCCAGCAGTTGGTGTGATAATTGTTCCTACACTTTTGGGTCTTATCACATTCTTTCTAAGAATACATTACAGGAGGCGGAAGCATGAAGCTTAAGCTTGGAATCCTTGGGCTGCTCTTATTCGGCGTTATAACGGTTCTCTGGAAGCACTTCAACAACCCGCCGACGCCCGGGAAGACTCTGCTGTTCCTCCTCCTGATGCTGGTTCCGATTACACTTCTTCCATACTTGTTCGTTGATAAATTCAGTGAGGCGAGGGAACCCGAGAATTCTATAAAAGTTTTAGCCCTAATCCTTTTCCTCGGACTGCTCAGCGCAGCCTACGATGGAAACCTAAACCTCACCTTCTTCGTTCAGTGGGTGCTCCTTCTCGGCATCCTCCTGGTGCTGGGGATGAGAAAACGCCCGATAAAGGGAAAATCTAAATAGTCTGGTTTCTAGTTCATACCTTTTCACTTGCCTGGCAGGGATAAAAGCTATTGGCAACCTTTTAAACATTTATAAACCCTCCAGCGGAGTTCTCTCCATGTCCGGGGAAAAAGTCTTGGTTGCAATAAGCCCCTCCACAGAAGAGCTCGTGAACATCGTGGACTCGGCCCTTTTGGAGGGGGATGTGCTCACGATCTTCGCCCGCTGCAGGGTACACTACGATGGTCGAGCAAAGAGTGAACTTGGATCGGGTGACAGGGTGATACTGATAAAGCCAGACGGTTCGTTTCTCATCCATCAGACCAAGAAGCGGGAACCCGTGAACTGGCAGCCGCCGGGAAGTCGGGTCCGTCTCGAACTCCGGGAGGGCCCCATTCTGGTTTCTGTACGTAAAAAACCGCGTGAAACCCTGGAAGTTGAACTTGAAGACGTGTACATGATCTCCGCGTTTCGGGCCGAGGATTACGAGGAGCTTTCCCTTACAGGGAGTGAATCCGAGATGGCCGAGATGATCTTTGAAAGCCCGGAACTGATAGAGCCGGGGTTTAGGCCTCTGTTCCGTGAGAAGCAGATACGGCACGGTATAGTTGATATACTCGGGAAGGACTCGCGGGGCAACCTCGTTGTGCTCGAACTGAAGCGCAGAAGGGCCGAGCTTCATGCCGTCAGTCAGTTGAAGCGCTACGTCGAAGCGTTGATGGAGGAGAACGGGGGAAACGTTAGGGGCATTCTGGTTGCTCCATCTCTGACTTCCGGGGCCAGACGCCTCCTTGAGAAAGAGGGTCTGGAGTTCCGGAAGCTTGAACCTCCACGGCGCACGGGTGCCGGAAAAGGCAGACAGACAACACTCCTTTAGCCCATTCCCATTTCCTGCGGTATTAATTCACGGATGTGAACGATCATCACCCCTCTCCTGTTCTCGACCTCGACCACCCTCCCCAGGCCGACCAGTTTAACCTTGGCCCTGCATACGGTTACTTCCCTCTCGTCGCTCTCTTCCCATGGAACCCTTGTCTCCAGCTTTTCTGCACCAAGCAGTTCCGCCAGAAGCCCCTCGGTACCCACCCCTACATCGCTGAACGGATCGTAGGTCAGGAACAGCCTCAGGGTGCTTTCTAGAGCCTCCTCAACGGCCAGTACGTTCCTAGCCCCCCTGAGTTCAACGGTCCTGTACGGGTTCCTCATGAGTTCGTCGAGGATGCGCCTTGCCATTCCCGCCAGCACAACTGCCTCCATCCCCATCACCTCACAGGTAGATGCTCTCGTACTGCTTCTGAGCTTTCTGGCGGGCCGCTTCCATCTGTTCGTGCATCTTCCTGAGCTGTTCCTCTATCATCTCAGCCTCCTTGAGGAGCGGCTCGGTTGACACATCTATTCCGGTTAGCGATTTCAGGGCCTCCACAACGTTGGCAGCGGCCCTCGGGTCGGGTCTGTCCCCGAAGGTCTCCCCCAGGAGGACGTAGGCCTCGAGTTTTTCCCTGCTCGCCTCCCAGAGGAGCTTCCCGCTCATCCCCATTATCGAACCGTACTGGAGCACCTTCACTCCCCTCTCCTGGAGTTTTTTGTTCAGCTCTTCCGTGGCACCGACGCCCCAGACGTCCATCTTCTCCTTGAAGAGCCCTATGCCTATGCCGCCGAGGGATACGATCTTGTCTGCCCCCATATCCTTGAGGTACCTCACGAGCTCCCGGGCTATTTCGCTCACCAGGGTGGGCGGGACGTAGATGTCCGCCACGGCGAGTATTATGTTGTCCTTCCCGTAGAACCTGAGAGGAGGGTTGGGCTTTCCGTCGAGTATCAGCGCCATGGGCGGGATGAACGGGCTCTCCACGTAGCCTATCATCTCCATTTTCAGCTCCTTGGCAAGGAAGTTTGCCGCTATGTGGCCCACAAGGCCTATCCCGGGATAACCCTCTATCAGAATGGGGTTCTTTATCTCCGGGAGCACTATCCTGACCGGACTCCCGTTTTCCACGGTACCACCTCCGGCCAATATTTAGTTCCCAAAGGTTATTAAATTTTCGTCTCTATCCTCGGTGTTCCCCTTCGTCAGAGTTCCATTTCCACTGGAAAAGCAACCCTTAAATAACTCGGGCTTTATTTTTACAGGGTGATGTCTATGGTGAGGATTGGTATCATAGGTGGTTCGGGCGTTTACGGCGTCTTCGAGCCGAAAGAGACCGTTAAGGTCCACACCCCCTACGGCAGACCTTCGGCTCCAGTGGAAATAGGCGAAATCGAGGGCGTTGAGGTCGCTTTCATACCCAGGCACGGCAAGCACCACGAGTTCCCGCCGCACGAGGTTCCCTACCGCGCGAACATCTGGGCCCTCAAGGAGCTTGGCGTCGAGAGGGTTATCGGTGTTACCGCCGTCGGCTCCCTCCGCGAGGAGTACAAACCCGGGGACATTGTCATAACCGACCAGTTCATAGACTTCACGAAGAAGAGGGACTACACCTTCTACAACGGCCCGCGTGTGGCCCACGTCTCGATGGCCGACCCCTTCTGCCCGGAGATGAGGAAGATCTTCTACGAGACCGCCAAGGAGCTCGGCTTCCCGGTGCATGAGAAGGGCACCTACGTCTGCATCGAAGGTCCGAGGTTCTCAACGCGCGCTGAGAGCTTCATGTTCAGGGGGTACGCCCACATAATCGGCATGACCCTCGTCCCGGAGATAAACCTCGCGCGTGAGCTGGGTATGTGCTATGCCAACATTGCGACGGTTACGGACTACGACGTCTGGGCCGAGGAGCCGGTGGATGCTCAGGAGGTTCTTAAGGTCATGGCCGAGAACAACTACAAGGTTCAGGAGCTGCTCAAAAAGGCCATCCCGAGGATTCCAGAGGGGAGGAACTGCGGCTGCGCCGACGTGCTGAAGAGCATGTTCGTGTGATGTAATGCCGTTTCTGTTTTATTTACTTTCTGTTAGCCGTTGTTCTCCGTTCTGTTACTGGGGATCTGTATGACTTTTTAATATTTTGAACAAATAATCACAGGTTGGGAAAATCTTATATATTACTCCAGTCACAAAAATATTCTGTGCTCTAACGTCCGTAGTGGGACGTGGTTGACGTATGAAGATCAGCGGTGCCCGGAAAGTTCACGATGCACGGGGTTGTTGCCATCGGAAGTTTCGTTTTGGGTCGTCTCGCTAGGTTGAAGTGGGGTGATCGAAATGAGACGGGGAGTTATATCCACAATGGTGTTGGGACTGATAGTGGTTTCCCTGGTTATAGGTGCTCCGGGGGCTCATGCCGCAGTGGAACCCAAGTGGACGTACGATACGTACGATTCTCTCTGGGAAGTCGCAGTTTCCGGCGATGGCAGCCGTGTTGTCGCGGGTGACATGTCGAACTACGTTTACATGCTGGATGGGGATGGCAACCTCCTATGGAAGTATGAAACCGGGGGTACCGTGTTCGGGGTGGCTATTTCCCTGGATGGAAGGTACTCCGTGGCAGGTTCCGGCGATGGCAAGCTGTACTTCTTCGATGATGCTTCTGGCGATGTGCTGTGGTACCACGACTTTGGGACAGAGGTTCTCGATGCCTACATAAGTTTGGACGGCAACTACGTTATCGCTGGGCTGGACAACGGCACCGTCTATCTGTTTGACCGTACCGGAAGGAAACTGTGGAGTTACACCACCGACGACGCTGTGATGTCCGTGGCACTTTCCAGAACAGGGTATTACATTGGTATCGCCTCTTCCGATGGTTACATATACCTGCTCACCAGGTATGGCAACCTCATATGGAAGAAGAAACTCCTGGGTACGCCGGAGAGTATTGCGATAAGCCCGGGAGGCGGATACGTGGCCGCTGGTGATGGTGACTATTACGTTTATCTGTACACCCGCGGTGGGGATCTGGTCTGGAAGTACGAGACCTCCGACGATGTGTGGGGATTGTCGGTGTCATCAGACGGTAAATTCACGGTGGCCGGTGCGGACCAGATCTACGTGTTTGATAAAACCGGTTCCGTCGTCTGGTCCTACAATACCGGTGAACTGGTGCGCGGTGCGGGAGTTAGCCCGAACGGCCAGTACATAGTGGCCGGGGATGATAACTACAAGGTTTACTACTTCTACCTCCCACAGTCGGCATTGGTCAGAGAAACCACGCGTATACTGGGACATACCGTCACGATCCAGGGGGTTGTCTCTACGGAGGAGAACACCAGGACGGTATACAATGAAACCGCCAGCGTTGACTACACTTACAGGACCATAATTCAGAAGGTTTCCGTCATGGTTAACGGTGTTGAGAGGCCGGGCTACCTGATTAACCACGAGGTACAGATTCAGGATGTAACCGGGAACGTGAGGGCTTTTAGAACGGTTTACACTATAAGCAAAGACGTTGCATACAGTGTCGACGATATGATCCTCCCGTACAACGCCATAGTGATCAAGCGGGAACCCATCATTGCCCTGGATATCAAAGACCCCCAGGCAGGTGATAAGGCCAATCAGACCATCATAATACTGACCGACGTCTCTGAGAGTCAGTTCACACAGGGAGTCGAGATAACCCACCAAGTGATAACCTCTGACGCTTCAAGTTCCAGTCCCGGGGACAGCGGCTCTAAAGTCTGTGGGCCCGCGGCGTTTTTACCCCTCGTCGTTTTGCCACTGTTCTTAAGAAAACTCCGCAGGTGACCCTTTAATTTTTAATTATTCGGCACCCTCACTATGTTGCCCAGATCACTCCAGGATCGGGATAAGCTCTCCCCAACCTTTTTAACTTCCACCGGAAACACAGCTCTTTAAAAGGGGTGATGCTCATGAGCATTCTCATCAGGAACGGACGTGTTATCTACGGCGAGAACTTTGAGGTAGTTGATGCCGACGTCCTCATCGAGGGGAACCGGATAGTGAAGGTTGGCAAGAACATAATAGAAAGCGCCGATACTGTGATAGACGCCACCGGAAAGGTCGTTTCCCCAGGTTTCGTGAACCTCCACACACACTCCCCTATGGGTCTTCTAAGGGGGCTGGCGGACGATTTACCCCTCATGGACTGGCTCCAGAACCACATATGGCCGCGAGAGGCGAAGCTCACGAGGGAGTACACCA
>JAMONK010000223.1 GCA_027065835.1 Thermococcus sp.
CAGTTCCTTGATCTTGTTCTCCGTTATTCTTCCGTTCTCGGTCCAGCCTCTGAGGGAGTAATAGCGCGGTAGCATCTCCTTCAGCCTGACGACGTGTCCCTTGTTGGGACCGTCCGGCATCGGTTCGTCCGTGAGCCTCTTCGGCAGGGTGTCCTCCTTCAGCGGGTCGAGGCCGGCCTTAAGGTTGAACAGCCTCTCCGCGTTCCAGATGCGCTCACCTATCTTGAGGTACTCCTCCGTGGTGAAGTCCCAACCAAGGGCCGCGTTGAGCATGTCGCGGTAGTCGTCCCCTCCCAGACCGAAGGTGGTGAAGACACACAGTCCCGCGGCGTCTATTATCGCGGTGAGGTTCTGGAAGAGTATGAGCATCTTGACCTTCTCATCGCTTATATCGTGCGGATCCATCTTGTACGGGTAGCCGAGGATCTCCGGGCTTATCATGTAGGCCTTGATATGATCTCCACCGCGGTTATCGGTGGCGTATCCGAGACCGTGTCCCTCGGCACCCCTCGGGTCGTAAGCCGGGAGCTCCTGCTTCTTGACGCCCATGAAGTACTCGGTCCCGTTGTACATCTCGGCCAGGCGGTAGCCGCCCTCGGCCAGCTTGTCCCCGAAGTCTTTCCTGTAGGCTATCCTCTCGATGTAGTAGTGGAGAACCTCAGTGTTGCCCCACCTGAACGGGGGAGCGTCCTCGCCGAGGTCTTCCTGCTTGAGCAGGCCTTTCTCATAGAGCTCCATGGCGGTGGCGAGGGTTCCACCCGTGGAGATTGTGTCCATTCCCAGGTCGTCTATGAGGTGGTTGGCCTCGATGATGCTCGCGAGGTCGTTTATGCCGAGGTGGGCTCCAAGCGCCCAAGTGCTCTCGTACTCCGGACCCTCTGTAACCCCAACTGTTCCTACCCTGTTGACCCTTCCACAGCCGATCGGACAGGCGTAGCACGGTTTGTTCCTGACGAGGTACTTCGCGGTCATCGCCTCGCCGCTCTGCTCCTCGGCGTATTCAAAGACGCCAGTCTTGAAGTTCCTGGTCGGGTAGAGGCCGTTTGAGTTTATGATGTTGACCAGAACCGCGGTACCGTAGTTCGGAAGGCCGCCTCCGGCGACCGGGTCCTTCTTCAGCTTCTCTATCTTCTCTTTAACAACGCTCGTGAACTTGCTCCTGTCAGCAACCTCAACACGCTTGTGACCCCTCACGACTATGGCCTTGAGCTTTTTACTGCCCATGACGGCACCTACACCACCCCTTCCAGCGGCGCGGTGGCCGTTGTTCATAACCGCGGCGATCTTTACGAGGTTTTCACCGGCTGGGCCGATGGATGCGATCTGAATGTGCTTGTCCCCTATCTCCTTCATCAGGGCATCCTCAGTCTCTCCAACGCGCTTGCCCCAGAGGTGCGATGCGTCCCTGAGCTCAACCTGATCATCGTTGATGTACAGGTAAACCGGATGGTCGGCCTTTCCCTCCACTACAACGGCGTCCCAACCGGCGAACTTGAGCTCGGCCCCGAAGAAGCCGCCCGAGTTGGCCATGGCTATGTAACCGGTCAGGGGGCTCTTGGTTATGACCATGTACCTTCCGCCCGTTGGGGCGGTGGTTCCTGTCAGAGGGCCCGTGGTGTACAGTATCTTGTTGTCTGGGCTCAACGGGTCAACCTTTGGATCGATCTCCTTCAACAGGTAGTGGATCCCAAATCCTCTGGTCCCGAGCCATCTCTGGGCGAACTTTTCATCGAAGGTTTCTTCGCTAATCTTTCCTGTGGAGAGGTTTACCCTCAGAATTTTTCCCCAGTATCCGAACATGTTTCGTGCCTCCGTACGTTCATCGCGTTATTAATGTACATCAATGCTAATAAGATTGACGAAAGCAGAAAGTATGAACATCAAGGTATAAGTTAATCCAAAACGCTTACCAGTAACCCTTGATGCCCTTCATCGGGACGGGACACAGAACTATGCGGCGGGCCCACAAACAGTCGGCACAACTTGGGGTGTTGCCCCAGCAGTCGGCTTCAGTATCTTGAACGAAGGAGCACGACGTGTTGAGCGGACAATCGGTGCAGCTGGGATAAAGCGCGTTTTCAACAACAAAACGGAACCAGCTGTAATCCCTACCTGTCCATATGTCCTTTAAGCCTTTATCCTTCACGTTCCCAAACGAGTAGGCCAGGACTTTTTTCTCCCGCCCGAAAACCACCTCTGGATACGTATGCAGCAGCCTGTAGCAGGGAGCAACCTCCCCATCCCACCTGATAACGGCCGTTTTGTTCTCCACGAAATCACAGTGTCTCTCCGTCCTCAGCTTGAACTCCGGCAGCCTCAGCACAAAGCCGCCATAGATCGACTGAAGTTCCTTAACCACGGAATCCATGTCGACGCTCCCGTCGTAGACTATTGTTCCGCTGTGTTCCGGTCGAATCGGGACGATGTTGGATATCAGCAGGCTGTCTATACCTACCTCACCCAGGAACCGTGCTATGTCCGGGAGGTGCTCGTAGTTCTCCTTACTGGCAACTACCTCAACCCCTACGTGGGGGAAGTACTTCCCCATCTCCCTCTTGGTCTCCTGGATGAGTTTTATCCTGTCAACCGCAACGCTGGGCATTATATGGCCCAAACGGGTTGTCTGGGTTGGTATGGTGTCCAAGGAAATGTAGATCAAATCGGTCTCAAGCTCAACGAGCCGCCTCACCCGCTCCTTCGTCAGTAGAAAACCGTTCGTGCTCATTCCAAGTGCAAATCCACGCTTTTTTACCTCGGTCACCATGTCGAGGAACCTTGGATGAACCGTCGGCTCCCCTATACCCCCAAGGTAGATCATCTCCAGGTCGGGGAAATCCTCGGCGTCGTCGAGGATCTTGAGGAACAGCTCCCACTCCATATCCCCCTCCCTATCCTCCCAGTACTGCTTAAAGCACATCTCACAGTGAAGGTTGCAGCGGTTGGTTATTTCAATATAGAGGTAGCGCATATCAGCCTTCCTCGGAATCGACAGGGTGGCCCCGCCAACTTTGAATGTATGGAATTCTCCCTTCATGTCGTACACCCAGCATAAATGCTAGTTTCTTTCTGCTTTTATACTTTTCCGGAGTGCATTGGACATAAATGGGTAATCGAAGGGAAGGGCGGGGAAATCGGTCCCGAAAAAGTTACAAGATGCCCCAAAAGGAAAGGGGAGAAAGTCGGTTCGCTGGCATTAGACCCCACGCGTTCCGGAGGATATTGGAGCCTTTATAGGTGCCCCGAAGGCCCTGTCACCCGCATCACCCAGACCTGGGAGGATGTAGCCGTGGTCGTTGAGCTCCCTGTCCACCTTGGCAACTATCACATTGAGCTCCGGGAACTCGCGCTTGAGGCGCTCTATGCCCTCAGGGGCGGCAAGGACACCAAGGACCATCAGACGCTTCGGTTTGCCGTACTTTGAAAGCTCCCGGAGGACCTTGACCAGCGTTGAGCCGGTGGCGATCATCGGGTCGGCGACTATGACGGTATCCTGCGGTGTTATCCTTGGGATCTTGATGTAGTTCATCTCTATCTCGAACTTCGGGGCCTTTCCACGTGATGCCGAGACTATCCCAACCCGAGCATGCTCGAAGACCTTTATCAGCCCCTCCATCAGGGGTATTGCGGCACGCAGAACGGTTATTATGACCACGTTGCGCCGGTCCTTAACGAGGAGGCCTTCCGTGGTCTCAAGGGGGGTCTCGATCCGAACCCTCTCAACGTCCATGAGCTTCGTCAGTTCGTAGCCCATGTACCGTCCAAGCTTCACAAGCCCCTTCCGGAAGGGTATGCTGCCCGTCTCCTTGTTCCTCAGCTCCGTGAGTATCTCCATAATAAACGGGGAGTCCTCAAAGGAGTAAACACCATCCCACCTCTCGTCTCCAATCATCCCTCAGACCTCCGCATCTTCCAGTTGACATGGGGGTTTCATCCACTCCCTTTATAGGTGTTGGTACGCTTCCGCCCACCCGCAGGGGATGTTGCTGGGCAGTTCTGTCCAGAACAGTACGTGTTTAAACTCAGCTTTCCAACCATCGGTTTGGGAAACATATAAACGCTTCCTGCCCAAATTCCACCGGGTGATAGGGGTGATAATCGCAAAGCCGTGTACAACGATGAAAGGCCTCGTTATAGGGGCGTACTCCTGGGAAAAGCCCGTGGAGGTCGACCTCACCAAAACCGCGGAATGCCTGAAGGAAAAGGGATACTCCGTAGAGCGGCTCATTCCAGGGATGCTGCTGATAGCCAAGGTTGAAGGATGGGAGATAAGTGTCTACCCCAGTGGAAAGATCATAATAAAGCTCCTGGATGAGATAGAGAGGGGACAGGAGATCGCGCGCATCGTGTACTACTGTGCCGGAGTGCTGGAGGTGGTTCTATGAAGATTCCGGAGGATGTTAGAAAGGATATACCTCTGACGAGCGAGGTCATCTACTTTGACAACACGGCAACCTCACTTACGCCGAAGCCCGTCATCGAAGCCATGGACGAGTACTACCTCAAATACCGTGCCAACGTCCACCGCGGGGTTCACCGGCTCTCCCAGATGGCCACTGCCAAGTACGAGGAGAGCAGGAGAGTCGTTGCTAAATTCCTCAACGCCAGGTTCGAGGAGATAATCTTCACCAAGAACACGAGCGAGAGTCTCAACCTGGTCGCCCTCGGCCTAGAGGAGCTCTTCAAACCGGGCGACAGAATAGTCACCACCCCGTACGAGCACCATTCAGATCTGCTTCCCTGGCAGAGACTCGCCAAAAAGAAAGGCCTCAAACTGGAGTTCATAGAAGGGGACGACGAGGGCAACCTCGACCTGAGCGACGCGGAGAGGAAGATTAAGGGCGCGAAGCTAGTCGCGGTTCAGCACGTCTCGAACGCCCTCGGTGTCATCCACGAGGTTGAGGAGCTCGGAAAGATGGCGAAGGAAGAGGGGGCTATATTCGTCGTCGACGCGGCCCAGAGCGTGGGGCACATGGAAGTTGACGTTAAGAAGCTCCACGCGGACTTCCTGGGGTTCTCCGGTCACAAGGGACCGATGGGACCAACCGGGATAGGGGTGCTCTACGTCAACGCGGAGTTTTTCGATACGTTTGAACCACCGCTCATAGGCGGGGGGACCATCGATGACGTCGAACTCTGCTGCTACACATTAACAGAGCCTCCAGAGAGGTTCGAGGCGGGAACACCGAACATAGGAGGGGCCATAGGTCTCGCCGCAGGGATACGGTACATTGAGAGAATCGGACTCGGGGAAATCGAAAGACAGGAGCACAGACTCGTAAAGAGGATAACCGAAGGACTCGATGAGCTTGAAGTCCCGTGGTACGGGCCAAGGGACCTTAAGAAGCACGCAGGTGTGGTGAGCTTCAACGTGCCACCTCTCCATCCCCACGACGTCGCGGCGGTACTTGACGAGCACGGAATCATGGTAAGGAGCGGTCACCACTGTGCCCTGCCTGTGATGAAGAAGCTCGGGATAAACGGGACCGTCAGGGCATCCTTCCACGTCTACAACAGCCTTGAAGAGGTCGAGAGGTTCCTTGGGGTTATGGAGGAGCTGGTAAAAGGGGTGAGGGGTTAGAGGGGCAGCTCACCCCACGCAACATCTATGGTCTCTGGGGTGCGGTAGATAAAGGCCGCCTGCCCTTTGTGAACGTGCTTTCTCATCGGGCCGGGGGGGACACCGTTGGCTTCATACAGGACGCTCTGCGTATCCGGGTCATGGTAGAGGAGCAGCGTTGGGCCGGCGAGGTTCATAATTGAATCGATGGCGTACTGCGTGGCGAGTATCGTAACCCGCCTTCTCATCGGCCTCGTTATCAGGGGGATGGCGGCTCCCCCAATCTCACTGTACGCGAGAACAGCAGCGTCGTTGACACCTATGACGGTGTTGCGCCTCTTTCTAACCACGGCGCTCACGATGAGAAACGCCATGCCTGCCACCGTTACGCTGTAGGTTTCACCGAGGTTCACCAAGAGGTTCTTCCCAAATTCCGGGGGCTTCCCCGAATAAAAGGCCTCGTCCA
>JAMONK010000224.1 GCA_027065835.1 Thermococcus sp.
ACGCAGCCCCCCTCGATTATGCGATACTGCTGTCCCTTGGTCTGGTCCTTGTTATGGGGGCAAAGATGGTTGTTTACGGCGGTGAGAATATCGCGGAGGCCATGGGGATCTCAGATTTCGTAATAGGGGCGACCATAGTGGCCATCGGGACCTCCCTACCGGAGATGACGAACGCGATGTACGGGGCGGTGCGGGGCAGGGGCAGCATAAGCATAGGCAACATAATCGGGGCGGACATAATGAACGCCCTCGTGGTTCTGGGGATAGCCTCGGTCATACAACCCCTTCAAACGGGTGCATCGGTTTTAACAGTGGCCCTGGTGCTCGCCGTGATGCTCCCAATGGCGGCCTCCCTAAGGAGGACCCACGGCCTGGGAAGGCCCATAGGGATTTACTTCCTCGCGGTTTACGCCCTCTACCTGGTGCTTATGTTCTCAGGGGTGAAACTCTAAAAGTTTTTAAACTCGGCCCCCACCTCCCATCGGTGGTGAAGATGAAACAGCTATGGGCACCGTGGAGAATTGAATACATACGCTCACCCAAACACGATGGCTGTATATTCTGTGACTTTCCCAGGGAGCACCGGGACGGGGAAAGGCTCATCCTCTACCGGGGGAAACGCAGCTTCATAATCATGAACAACTACCCCTACAACCCCGGCCACGTGATGATAGCACCGTACCGGCACGTGGGGAAATGGGAAGACCTAGACGACGATGAACTGCTCGAGATCATGAAGCTCTCGCAGCTCGTGATAAAGGCCCTCAAGGAGGTCATGAACCCGGACGGGTTCAACATGGGCGTGAACCTCGGCCGCGTCGCGGGAGCAGGAATAGACGACCACGTCCACCTCCACATCGTTCCAAGATGGAACGGGGACACCAACTTCATGCCCGTGATAGCGGACACTAAAGTCATTCCGGAATCACTGCAGGAAGCCTACTACGAGCTGAAAGGGGCTATAGACAGGATCGCTGAGGAAGAAAAAGTGTAGGCCTCAGAGTCTTCTCACCACTATCTCAAACTTCTTGTCCAGCGGTAGGTCGTGGAAGAGGGCCTCATCAAGCTCCAGAATGGAGACGTCAGCCTCTATCGTGGAAGCTTTTCCTTTTGAATCGCTCACCCTGAGTTCCATCAGTTTTCCATCCTGAACTCTCGCGGATAGGAGGGTACCATCAGGCGCCTGACCCTTCATGGTGAAGTCCGCCCCGTTCAGCTCCCAAGCTATGCGTTTTATCAGGGCGGGTGCGGTTTTTGGAGAGATGTGTTCAACCACGCCCCTCTCCTCCAGTATCTCCGCAACAGGACAGCTGGCCTGCGCTTCACAGAAATCCCCTATGGCCTCGGCTATCCCCCTGGCAAACCTCTCAAGGGGCCTGCCCATGAACGTCTCACCGAAACCGGCCCAGCTGGCGGTGACACGGAGTCCCTCCCCCGCCATCTCAAACGTGATCGTCAGGATACCTCTGTCGCCTGTGAAGGTGTAGATGGCCTTTTTATCCTGAAACCCAACGGTGAGTCTGAACTCATAGCCGAAGTTGAAGACGAACCTGGGAACCCTAAAGCGCACCACGTCACCGTGCACGCTCTCAAAATACGGGAAGAACGGAAGTGTTTTCTCCGGCTCCCCGAGGATCATCTGAAGGCTCTCCCAAGGATGTGAGATCGGGACTTCGCAGCTTTTAGTTTTCACTGGTTCTCACCGGTTTTTAATAAAGTGGCTCTCAAAAAAGCCTTTCTTAAACCGTTGGTTTAGAACTCAGCAGGGTTTTCCACTTTTCTTTCGTCCGTTTCCAACATCCTGAGGGCATTAATTTCCCTTCGGGGCAGTAACCAAGCTGGATGCAGCGTGGCCCGAGTTTCGCCCATTTTATGATCGGCCTCAGCTCCTCGTTCTTCGCAATCTCCCCCAGCATCTTCCATGCGACCTCCCTTATCTCCCACTGGGCCCTTTCGCACGCCCTGAGACCGAGGAAGTGCTTGAGCTCACGGAGGTTCATCGTGACCACTATCCTAGTCCTCACCGCCTGTGGAAGGATGAAGCGCGCGTCCTCCTGGTGAACGCCTGCCCCGTAGCTCTCCTCGTAGAGTTCGATGGCCCTCCTCAGGAACTCCTTCCACTTTCCGTAGAGTTCAGGCCTCTGCTTCACACTCTCAGGGATTAGGAAAGTCTCCTCGACGTCCTCTGGATTGAGCTTGATGTACCTCTGGCTCTGTTGTGTGTAGCTCGCTATCCTGTGGCGCACAAGCTGGTGACTGCAGACGCGAGAACAGCCTTCAATCGCAAAGGTCAGAACCGCGTGCTCCAGGATGGATTCATGCCCGTATCCAAGGATCCTCGGCAGGTGCATCTCGACGTCCTTCCCCGCCATCCTCTGGAAGGCCTCGCTCTCCCAGCCCCCCCAGTAGCTTATCAACGCCGCCCATGTGACAGTTTCAAGAGGCTTTTTCGTATAGTTGACAAGGGTCACCCTGATCCCGCTATCCATCATCGTCACCAAGGATAGCGGCACTTCCACCTTATTAGTTTTTTGAGAAGTCAACGCCGGATACGAAGTGCCGCAGGTAGAACGGAACGGCGCCTATCCTCATCAGAAAAATCAGAAAAGGGAGGTCAGAACGTGATCTCCTCTTCAGCCGGTGTGGGTCCTGCCTTTCCTGGGATAGAATCCGGGAGGGAGAAAAACGCGACTATCTCCAGGATCGCTGCGATCAGGATTAGTATGGCCCCGATCACCACTATGGTCAGCACCGCCCCTATGATGTAGAGCAGTGCAACGGTACTGAACATGCTAACCCCAGTCTCCTCGGCGACCATGTCGTAGCTCTGCTTCATGAAGTACGCCGCCACGATCATCAGGATCGCACCGACGATCATCATCGCACCAAGCCCCATCATATGCCCCGAGAGCATACCCGAGATCATGCCGGCAAGTATAAGGATGGACGCTATTATGGCCAGGGCTGCGGACCACAGGTACTTACTGAATATCTCCCCGTTGCCGGTGGCATCGGAGATCTTCTTAACCCCTATCAGCTTCAGTATGAACCCTATAAAACCGAGGCCGACAACCGTTAATATCGCTCCGATGCCTCCCCAGATCTTTGCATCTTTCAACTCCGCCATGGGACCACCTCAAGTTCTTATGGATGCGGACTCTTAAAAAAGTTTCGAGGATTGTTGAGAACGTTCAGTTCTAGCTCCATCGAAAGTACATCGCAGACCACTTAAAATCATCGGTGGACATTACGTTTAGAAAGCTTCCGGGCCCGCATCCTCAAAAGATTTCAATCGATCCGACCATTAACCGACGAAAGGGTTATTAAAAGCGAACGCCAGCTTTAATCGGTGATGCACATGGTGGTTAGCCTTGCAGGAAGGGATATCCTCTGCCTTCAGGACTTTACAAGGGAAGAGATTGAGACGATTCTCAAGACCGCCGAGATGATGAAGATATGGAACAAGATCGGAAAACCTCACCGCGTTCTCGAGGGCAAAACGCTCGGTATGATATTCCAGAAGCCCTCAACCAGGACGAGGGTTTCTTTTGAGGTCGGGATCTACCAGCTCGGCGGCTACGGCCTTTACCTCAACGCCCAGGACCTCCAGCTCAGGCGCGGTGAGACCATAGCGGACACGGCGCGCGTTCTCAGCCGGTACGTGGACGGAATCGTTGCGAGGGTCTACGCCCACAAGGACGTCGAGGACCTCGCCAAGTACGGCAGTGTTCCGGTGATAAACGCTCTCAGTGACTTCTCCCACCCGTGCCAGGCTCTGGCGGACTACCAGACCATCCTCGAGAAGAAGGGACGGATTCAGGGGGTCAAGGTCGTCTACGTTGGTGACGGAAACAACGTCGCCCACTCCCTCATGATAGCCGGAACCAAGCTCGGTGCCCACGTCGTCGTGGCAACTCCCGAGGGCTACGAGCCGGACGAGAGGGTCATCAAGTGGGCCGAGGAGAACGCGGCCGAGAGCGGCGGCTCGTTCGAGCTCCTCCACGACCCGATCAAGGCCGTCAAGGACGCGGACGTCATCTACACCGACGTCTGGGCGAGCATGGGACAGGAGGCCGAGGCCGAGGAGAGGAGGAGGATATTCAAGCCGTTCCAGGTCAACAAGGAGCTCGTCAAGCACGCCAAGCCGGACTTCATCTTCATGCACTGCCTCCCGGCTCACAGGGGCGACGAGGTCACCGACGACGTCGTTGATTCCCCGAACAGCGTCGTCTTCGACGAGGCCGAGAACAGGCTCCACGCCCAGAAAGCCGCGATGGCGCTCGTTATGGGCGGGATAAAGGTTTGATGACATTTCTTTCATTTTCTGCCGCATTTTCTGTTTAGAACTACGTCTTAAAGATAAACATGCCGAAAGGGTTAAATATTCGAATTGTGTTTATTATAATCATGATCCGTAAATTCGTGGACAGAAAGGACGAGCTTGAAGCGCTTGAAAGAGCATACCAAAAGGGCGTAAAGCTCTTCATCGTCTATGGAAGGAGGCGAGTCGGCAAGACAACACTCCTCAGGAGGTTTCTTGAGAACAAGAGGGGTATATATTTTCTCTGCTCACAGAGGGGTTATGAAAAGGACGTTGAGAGGTTTTCTAGGGAGGTCGGCAAACTGTTCGATATGCCATTGAAGTTCGAGGACTTCGAGGAGGCCTTTGAATTTTTGGCGAAGCAGGGAAAGCTCGTGGTGGTAATCGACGAGTTTCCGTATCTTATTGGGGCCTACAAACCGATAGCCTCTGTGTTCCAGAGCATAGTGGACTTAACTCTCGAGGGCTCTGAGGTCATGCTCGTTCTATCGGGTTCAAGTGTGGGGATGATGGAAAGGGAAGTTCTGAGCTATAAGGCCCCCTTGTACGGGAGAGCTGGGGGAATAATGAAGGTCAAGCCATTCCGTTTTTTTGACATGATCGAGTGGTACAAAAGGGACTTTGAGAGGCTCGTTCGCATCTACGCTGTCACATGGGGCGTTCCAAGGTATATGGAGTTGATACGGGATGGGAGCGATGAAGAGATAGTCCATAACTTTTTCGAACCAACGGCGTTCCTCTTCAACGAGGGGAGGCTTCTTCTAATGGAAGAACTAAGAAGTCCAACTACCTACGGCCAGATAATAGAGGCGATAGCCCTCGGGAAGACCAGGTTAACAGAAATAGCGAACCACGTCTTAATGGAGCCGAAAGATCTTCCGGCTTACCTTCGGGTTCTCTCCGACCTTGGCATCGTTAAGAGGGAAGTGCCAGTGACGAAGAAAACCGCCAAGAGGGGGATTTACGTCATTGAAGATGAGTACTTCAGGTTCTACTACCGCTTTGTCAGTCCCCACTACGAGGAGATAGAGGCCTTAAACCCAGATCCGGCGATAGAGGACTTCCACCGAAACTTCAACTCATACCTCGGGAAAACGTTTGAGAAGGTCGCGAGGGAATTCATCGTTAAGTTAATCAGGGAGAAAAAGCTCCCGCCCTACACAAGATTCGGCCGCTGGTGGAACAAAAATGAAGAGATAGACCTCGTTGGCCTAAACGAGCGCGGGAGGATGGCACTGTTCATTGAGGTCAAGTGGAAAGGTCTCACTGAAAGGGAGGCGAGGGGAATTCTCAAAGACCTGAAACGAAAGGGTAAGCTCGTGGGTCTTGATGATTGGGAGAAAAGCTACGGTCTCGTTGCTAAGGGTGTTGAGGGGAAGGAGGAGCTGAGGGCCGAGGGCTGGCTGGTTTGGGATTTGGAGGACTTCAAAACGTGATGCTCGGGGTTGAATACTACCCATATTCAATGTCAGATGGGGCGGCACATCCACCCAAACCTTCCCGTTGTGAAAGCCAACTTTCACAAAGACGAACCTTTTAAATCCCTCCCTCCCATCTTCCACCATGCTCGAAAGGTTGTTTTCCCTCGGCTACTCCAAGACCTTCGCAGAGCGCTATTACGAGCTCTGGGGCGAGAGGGCATTAGCTATAGCTGAGGCGATGGAACGGCCCCTACC
>JAMONK010000225.1 GCA_027065835.1 Thermococcus sp.
TTATAATACCGCCCTGCGGTCCAGGGAAGGTCTTATGGGTGGAAGCGGTTATTATCTCAGCCCCCTCCCTGAGCGGGTCCTGGAACTGGCCGCCGGCTATGAGACCGAGGACGTGGGCACCGTCGTACATCACATGGGCGCCGACTTCCTTGGCCACAGGGGCCAGCTCCTTAACCGGGTGCGGGAACGGGTAGAGCGAGCCGCCGAAGACGACCAGCTTGGGTTCTACCTCCCTGATGAGTTTCTCCGCCTTATCGACGTCTATGTTGAACTCCTCGTTGTCGAAGGGCCATGTGTGGACGTTGAGACCACGCATTCCGGCGCTTCCAAAACCTGCATGGCTTATGTGGCCTCCGTGGCTTGTGTGGAGGCTGATTATGTGGTCACCAGGCTGGGTTAGGCCGAAGAACACTGCCTGGTTGGCGTTGGTTCCAGAAATAGGCCTTAGGTCCGCAAAATCGCTCTTGAAGAGCCTGCAGAAGAGGTCAACGCCGATGAGCTCAACCTCATCGATGTACTTGCATCCCTGGTAGTACCTGGCCCTTGGCCAGCCCTCTGCGTACTTGTGCATGAACCCGCTCGCGACGGCGCGGGTGACGCTTGGTGAGGTTATGTTTTCGCTGGCTATGAGGTTTATCGTGTGGCTCCTCCAGTTCTCGTGCTCCTCAATAAAGTTCAGAACCTTGTCCCTATACTCTTTGTACCCTTCACTCATGGGAAACACCTCGGTGGTGATTTGAGCGTTATGGATATAAATCTTACCGCGGGAGAATCCATCGGTGCACGTGGTCCTGGTTGGTCATCGATGTACCCAAATGGGGATAGAAGCCTGAAATTGGGGAGGGTCACCTCCTCCCCTTCATCCGGTGAACGACGTATATGAGGACCGGCAGGATTATGAAGGCCATCATGTCCCCCGTGTCCCCAGCAAAGGCCAGAACGTCCGCGAAGTTCTTGACACCGGCGAAGTACACCGCCGCTGGCGGGATTACGGTTAGGGCCCATGCAACGGGCCTCTTAAGCTTCACGAACTCCTCGCTGTTGCTCTGCTGGGCGAGGGCTATACCGATGTAGCTCGTTGTTATAGCCAGGAGGGGTATCAGATTGCCCACCAGCCTTCCAACGTGGCCGTAGAGGTTCTGAAGGCCCTGCGTGGCTATCTGGGGGGTGTTCTTCCCGAAGACCATGAGGAACGCCATCATGAAGACGGCGTAGATGACCGTGGGTATGATGAAGGCCCAAACGACGACCTTCTTGGTCTCCTCGTAGCTGCCCAGCCCCTTGTACACGTCGGGTATCACGGTGTGGCAGCCGAGGGCAAAGATGGCGACGCCGGTTATTGCTAGGATTCCTGATGGGTTCGTGTACAGTGCCTTACTCGGACTGGCACGGGGGGCCAGCATTGCCGTGACCCCGATGAACAGGAAGAGCATCACAAAGCTCATTATCAGCTCGGTCTTCCCGCTGGCCTCAAGTCCCTTATAAACCACGAGCGAGGCCAGAACCCAGAATATGAACGCCCCCATGTTTTCGCTGACCCCGAAGAGGCTCGCGAATACGCTCCCCATTCCGGCTATGTATGCCAGGATTGCGCCGAAGCTCATGATGAAGATGCTGATGTACATCAGCCAGCCACCGGTCCTTCCGAGAACCCGCTGGGCGATGGTGCTCATCTGGGCCCCCCTCATGTCGGCGCTGAACCTCAGGACGATAAAGGCGGTCCAGAGCATTAGGAGCATTACCCCGAACAGTATCCCCACAGCTGGCAGCAGACCAACTTTGCTGGCCGCGTACGGCAGTCCGAGGACACCCGCCCCTATCTGGGTCCCCACGAGTATCGCCAAGGCCTCTCCCTTGGTTATATACCTTTTCTCGACTCGGATAGGGCTGGTCCTCAAGCCCCTAGTGGCCTTTCTTCTGCGCACCAGCTGTATCAGGTTTATCTTTTTCCTCCTCTCGGATGCCAGCCTCTCGTAGTAATACCTTCCATGTGACGTGGTGACCTTTTTCTTCGAAACCCCATCGCTCACGGGCATTCTCTCACCTCCGTACCGATGAATACATTTAATCAATTTAAACCCTTGCACGGAGGGGTGAAATGGAACTCAAAGATTATTCGGCGGATGAAGGCGTCCCCCTAAACGATGGGCAGTATTTTTAAGGAATGCCGAGTAGGGGGTAACATGCTGGGGGAAGCGGCCCGGTTGCTTGTCCGTTCGAAGTTCGCCATAGCCTTCACCGGTGCGGGGATAAGTGCCGAGAGCGGTGTACCAACTTTCAGGGGACCCGATGGCCTCTGGAAGCATTATCGGGCGGAGGAACTTGCCACACCTGAAGCCTTTGAACGGGATCCACGCCTCGTCTGGGAGTTCTACAGGTGGAGGATGAGACTGATAGCGGGGGTAAGGCCCAACAGGGCCCACTACGCCCTTGTGGAGCTGGAGCGAATGGGCCTACTGAAGGCCCTGATAACCCAGAACGTCGACAACCTCCACCGAGAGGCGGGAAGCAGAAACCTCATAGAACTCCACGGCAACATCTTCCGCGTCAGGTGCTCCTCCTGCGGCCACAGTGAAGACCTCACGGAAAGCGGGGGACTCGGTAAGTTCCTGGCTCGGAGAAGCCTTCCGAAGTGCCCGGAGTGCGGTTCATTAATGAGGCCGGACGTGGTGTGGTTCGGGGAGCCCCTCCCAAATGCCCCCCTGGAGGAGGCTTTTTCACTTGCGGGGAGGGCAGACCTGGTTCTGGTGATCGGAACGAGTGGTGTGGTGTACCCTGCGGCCTACATCCCGTACATAGTCAAGGAGAACGGAGGCACTGTAATTGAGGTCAACACCTCAGAAAGCGGGATAACCCCCATAGCGGACGTGTTCCTCCGGGGAGGGGCAGGGGAGGTCATGGACAAACTGTTAAAAAAGATTCGGGGGGTTCTGGATGAATGAGGGTGTGTTCCTTATAGGTTTCTCCGAGGAGGAGGTTCAACTGGTCAGGGGTGCCCTGAGGGACGTGAGCGTCCACGAGGTGCCCAGGGAGTGCCTCACCTGGAAGCTGGGGGAGATAGTGGAGAGAAGGCCAGATGGAAGGGGTGACTGGCACGAGAGGAGGTTCCTAATAACCCACGGAGGTAACGAGCTTATCAAGCGCGTTATCTCGGCGGTGAGGGGCCTCAAGCTGGGACGGGTAATCTTCATCTCCACGACCCCGATTTCGTTGGAGAGGACACTCGATGATCTCATAAAGGAGTGGATCGAGGAGGACGAGTACTTCAGAGCTTATCGGCGCTCCAGGATGGGGGTAAAAGGTGGGGATGGGCCGTTCCTCGACATCAAGAAAGGTTAAATAATGCGTGGAGGAAAAGTCTTAGGTGAGTGATGGATGATCAAAGTTGTGTTCTTTGACCTGGACGATACGCTGATCGACACGTCCAAACTGGCGGATACGGCAAGAAAGAACGCCGTTGAGAACATGATACGGCACGGAATGCCGATGGACTTCGGGGTGGCGTATCATGAGCTCATGGATTTGATAAACGAGTACGGAAGCAACTTTTCCAGGCACTTTGATTACCTCCTCCGGCGCCTGGACCTTCAGTACAACCCGAAATGGATCGCCGCCGGGGTCATAGGCTATCACAACACGAAGTTCGCCTACCTGCGGACGGTTAAGGGGGTCAAGAAAACGCTCCTCAGGCTCAAGGAGATGGGCCTAAAACTGGGGATAATAACCGACGGGGATCCCATAAAACAGTGGGAAAAGATCCTGAGGGCAGAGATAGATGACTATTTTGACGTGGTGTTCATCTCGGACTTCGTGGGTGTTAAAAAGCCCCACAGGAAGATCTTCGAGAAGGCCCTAAAGCATTTTGACCTGAGGGCTGACGAGGCGTTGATGGTTGGGGACAGACTTTACTCTGACGTATACGGCGCGAAGCAGGTCGGCATGGGGACGGTCTGGTTCAAGTACGGTAAGTACGCCAACAGGGAGCTGGACTACCTGGAGTACGCTGATTTCACGGTGCGCTCTCTGGAGGAGCTTCCGGAGATAGTTAGGGGGCTGAACCTTGAGGAGAGGGAAGAGCGTCCAGATAAGGAAGTTTATGCTGATTGACTCCACCTACAAGTCCAGGATCCTCAGGGGCGACAAGGTCACGACGATACGCTACGGAAGCTATGAGGTCAGGCCTGGAGGTGAAGTTTACCTCGTGATAACACCGAGCGACACCGCGGTGGCGAAAGTCAGGATAACGGGGGTCAGGAAAAAGAAGGTCAGGGAGCTCACCAACGAAGATGCCAAACTCGACGGCTTCTCCGACGTTAAGGAGCTTCTGAGGGAGCTCAACAGGATATACGGTGAGCTGTACGGTGACGACGAGGTCACGATAATAGGCTTCGAAGTTGTCAAGCGCTTTGATGAGGGAATCCCCCTCAAGTGGCTCAAGGGGCTGAACTACCGCGAGCCGGCGGAGATAGCGAGGCTCTACCTTGAGAACCAAGATAGACTCAACCTCAACCGCGAAACCGACTTCATCCTGCGGCGGATTTACAACGAAGGTCTTGGGAGGGCGGTAAGGACCTTTGGCCCAAAGCGGGTTCAAGGGGCGCTCTTCAGGGCTCACCGCAGGCTTTACGAGGAGGGCCTCGTTTAGGAAAACTTTTTAGGTTTTCTTCTCTTCTCCGACCATGCGAATGTCGCGAAGCCTGACCTGTCATTGGGAGGAAGGAAAATGGGTGAAATCGCTAAATATAGAGTTACACTGGTGTTCACGGCCCTCCTACTCTTTATGCTCCTTGCAGAGTGGTCCGGTCTGGTCAGTGGCGTTAACAACCGGCTGAACTCGTTGCTTCCTCAGGGCGGTCCTTTAACGAGCCTGCTCACCGACACAGCGAGTTTCGCCTTCACCGCGGGTTACCTCGTCCTCCTCTTCCTGTGGGACTTCAGGGACCGGGGGAGGTTGAGCAGGTTCACCCTTGAGCTAACCGGCGGCATCGTGATTTCGATGGCTATAGTGGGTTTGCTGAAGGTTCTGATCGGTGTTCCACGGCCGGGTGAAGCCCAGGTTCACTGGAGTCTCTTCGAGTCGATAAAGAACGCCGACTACTTCGCGTTTCCTTCGGGTCACACTGCCAGGGCCGCGGTGCTCGCGTACTTCCTGAGCAGACGCTGGAAGAGATTCTGGCCGCTCTGGTGGGGCTGGGCAGCTGCAATAGCCCTCTCAAGGTTGCTGCTCCACGTTCACTGGTTCAGCGATGTGGTGTTTGCCCTCATGCTGGGTCCGTGGGTTGGGATGCTCCTGGTGCTTACGGAGGAGCGATGGCTCCCTTACTACCGTGCCTTAATCACGGCGCTTAAACTGGGGGTGCTCGACGTTGAATAATCCCCTAGAAATCTTCCTGCTCTCCCTTGTACCCACCTTTGAAGGTAGATACGCGATAGTTTATGGGATCGGTAGGGGCTACCCGCTGTGGGAAACCCTTCTGGCCGCTTCCCTAGGCGTCCTGCTGCTCTCCCTCACCCTCCCCGCCGTTCTGCCGTACATAGACAGGCTGATGCTCTGGCTGGAGGGGACTTCCCTTGGAAGGGTTGCCCGCCTCTACCTTCACTACGTTGAGCGGGTTCGTGGGAAGGCCAGCCCCTACGTTGAGCGCTGGGGCTTCCTCGGTCTGACGGTTTTTGTGGCAATACCCCTTCCCGGAACGGGGGTCTGGACCGGGGCTTTGGCGGCCTACCTTCTGGGGATAGACCTGAAGCGCACGATCCCAGCTTTGGTTTTCGGCGGGCTCCTCAGCATGTTGATAACCCTTCTCCCGAGCCTGGGCCTCTGGGGGTGATACCATCTTCAGCGTCTGCATGAGGGACTGCTACGACACATGCTCGATCCTGAGCGAGTTCAAGGACGGCCGGCTCAGGGTTAAGGGCAACCCCGAACACCCAATAACGGCCGGTTTCCTCTGCCCAAAGGGGGCGCTTCTCCCGAAGTGGTTCCACGCG
>JAMONK010000226.1 GCA_027065835.1 Thermococcus sp.
GTGGAGGGTCTGCCTATCTTCCTGCTCTTCATCATGGCTATTATGTCGCCCTGACTGTAGAGCTGCACCTTGGGGGCCTTCCATCTCTTGCTCTCGACGACCTTGAACCTCTGGCCGACTTCGAGTATTGGTAACTCGCGGAGGGGCAGCTTTCTTATCCGGGACCAACCGCTGTAGAGCAGCTCCGTGTATCCCTCGATCTCGACCTTTCCAACACCCGCGTTGATCGTTGCCTTCTCATGGAGGATCTTTGCGGCCGGCATCTGGCTCGCCATGAACTTGCGGAATATCATGTCGTAGAGCCTGTAGTGGTTCCTCGTTAGGTTCTTTGGGAGCTGTACTATGTTGTCCCTTATGAGCTGCATGAGTCTTCCGGTGTCTATCGGGCGGGTTGGCCTTATGCACTCGTGGGCCCCTTCCTCTCCCCAGGGTCTTGGTTTGAAGTACTCTTCGCCTATCTCCTGGGTTATGTACTCCTTTGCTATCTCAATTCCCGCATTGCTGACGTGTGTGGAGTCAGTACGGTGATAGGTCGTCAGACCCGCTTCGAAAAGGTCCTGAGCAAGCCGCATGGTTTCGTGTGCGGAGAGCTTCAGGAACGTGGAGGCGTCCTTCAGCATGGTGTCCGTCGTGTACGGGGGAGCTGGCGTTACATCCCTCTCCTCCAGTTGAACGCTCTCGACCGTTACCTCCTCGGGCGGTTCAACTTTTTTCCCGTCTTTTCCGAGTTCCACCGTTATCCGGAGCCCGTTATCAAGTTCAAGGCCGAGGAAATACGTCTCGCTCTCGGTGAATTCCTTGTAACGTTCTATTATCCACCCAAGGACCGGGGTCTGCACCCTGCCGGCGGAGAGGTTGTAGTTCTCAAAGACCCTCTGCAGTTCCTGGCTCAGCTCAAAGCCTATCCACCTGTCCTCCACCCGTCTAACTATCTGGGCGTTTACCCTACCCTCGTTGACGTCCCTGGCTTCTTCCAGGGCCCTCAATATGGCCGGGCGCGTCACCTCGTGGAACTCGATGCGTTTGATGTTCGGTGTGTACGGGCTGAGCACGTTCCGGATGTCCCAGGCTATCTTCTCACCCTCGGTATCAGGATCCGTCGCTATGAGTATCTCATCCACTTCCTGGGCTATCTCGCGCATCGCCTTGACGTTCTGGAGTGCGTCGTGGACGTTGGTCGAGCCGCAGCGCGGACAGACACCCTTTTCCTCCCAGTCGATGAACTGGTGACCGCAGTCGCGGCAGCGCTTGATGGTGTCGTAGATGGGAATAAAGTGGATGTTATCGTCTTTGTTTTCAATTAAAACACCGTGGTAGCCGTCGTTCGTAACCAGGTCGAACATGTGGCCGCCGCTCGCCAGGATCGTCAGCATCCTGTTGCCGATGCTCACCTCGTATGCCACCAGATCACCGATGCGCCTCTTGCTGGGCTGTCCAAAGAAGCTCGCTATGGTTCTGGCCTTGTTGGGGCTCTCAACTATCATGAGGGACGACTTCACCAGGTCCTTGACCTTGGCGCTTATCTTACCCTCCATAACGAGGCGGACCTTCTCCCTGTCCTCGTCTATCCCACTGAGGATCTCTTCGAGGTCAAGCTCCTCAAAAGGAACCATCTTGAACTCCGTGAAGCGCCAGCGCATCTGTCTAACCAGACCGTTGAAGACCTTCTCGTTGTCTATTATGAGGACGCTCAGGCCTCTGGTGATTCCTCCGGCAAAGAGCCTGCTTGTTCTCCCCGTTGCCTGGATGTACGTCCGGACGTCGGGTATCTCAATGTACCACTTCCCCTCTTCCTCCCTCAGGCTGACGAACGGGTCCTCGGCAAGTTTTCTAAGGACCTCCTCATCGTGTAGAACCCTCCTGAGGAAATCCACGACTTCCCTGAAAACCTTGAGAACGTGGTTGTGGAACTCGTTCTCTATGGGTAGTCCCTCCGCCAGGGCCTCCTCTATCTTCAGGAGCTCAAACTGGGGGATGTTCCTTATGAGCCTCCTCAGTCTGGCGTGGAGCTTTTCGGCGGTTCTTCTGTCCTCGTCGCTCAGGAAGTCCATCACCTCGCTCAGGAGGCCGAGGGCGCGGTATATCGTCGGCCTCTCAAGGTCTATGCTGAAGCGGAACTTCGGGACACCGGTGAAGACGGAGTAGCGGATCAGGTGCGGGAGGTCTAGACCGCGAACCAGGGAGCCGTAGTACGTGGCCGAGCCAACCAGGTAGTCGGCCTCGCCGTTCTCAAACTTCTCTATCGACCTCTTGTTCTTTGACGATACGAGCTCCACCCTGAGGCCATTTTCCCGGAGGTAGTGAACGAGCTCCTCCGCGTAGCCGAGTCCCTGGTCTATGGGCGTGAACACGATCCCTCCCTTACCTAACCTCCTGAGGAGCTCTTCTACGTGGTCTTTTATGTCTCTCTGGGGTGTTAGGTAACTGTCAACGACGTTTCTGAGGGCGGAGCGTCCACTTCCAACTTCAAAGCCGAGAAGTTCGCGGTAGAGCTTTATCCTGTCTCCCCTGGCCGACCCTGTGGCCGAGGCTATTATCATAATCCCTATGTCGTTTCTGGATTTGAACTCCCCTATCTCCTTCTGCAGTGCCCTTATCCCCTCGTTTATCTCCTTCAGCCTCTCCTCCCGGTCCTCGGCGCGGCCGTTTAGGTAGCGCGCCATGTTCTTCTTGAGCCGGATTATCTCCCACGCCTTTCCTATCATCTCCTCGTTGAACCCCAGGAGGTAGAGGGAGCGGTCTATGTTCTTGCTGGCCTTGAGAAACGCGTCAACGTCGTCGACGAAAACGAAGTCGAAGTGCCGGCCCTTCAGCTCGTCCTCGAACTTCCTGGCCATCCACTGGGCGCTCGTTATCAGGATGTCGTACTCCTCCCTACGTATCAGCTCCAGCATCCCTTCCTTTTCCTTTTTGCGAAGGTTGCCGTGGTAGTACGCCAGCCTGAGGTCAACGCCCGCCCGTTCCGCTATCGCTCTGACCTTCTTGACGGTCTGGATCACCAGGGGGGTCGTCGGCACCACGATATAACTCTTTTTGCCGTTTTTGGCATGCCAGACGGCCATAAACGCCCCGAACGTACTCTTACCCATCCCCGTTGGGGCTATTATCGAAAAGCTCGTCCCCCTCAGGAGACGCTTCACCCAGGTTCTCTGGGCGCTCCAGAATCTGAAACCTGTGGCACTCTCAAAGAACGCCTCTATCTCACGTGTCTGCGATTCCAGCCGGTGTATCTCCTCCCACTCCTTCAGTTCTCCCCTGAGCTGGAGGGCATCCCTTACGGCCTTTACGAGATCAAAGTAAGTCTCTGAAAAAACGGGTTCATCGAGGCATCTCTCGCAGGGGTTCTTCTCACGGAGCCTCTCGTCGGAGATTCTATCACAGCAGTTCGGGCACATACCGCGATAAACGGCCTTCATTTTCTCACCTTCTAAGTTCCTATTTGGTGTTCCGGAGATTTATAAGGGTTTTTAATGGAGGTTGGGCACTACCCCTCAACCGTTCCTGAGCTTCCTGAACTCCTCTTCAAGTCTTTCGGTCAGACGGTAGTCCTTGAACACGTGCCGGTACTCCTCCAGAACCTCTTCCAGGACGTGCAGGACCTCAGGGCGGTCAAGGGATCTCAGGAGTAGAACGGCCCTCCGGAACAGCCGGGCGACCTCGCTCCCGCTCTCGTCGGTGTTCAGTGCAAACCGGAGCTCCTTGATGGTGACGTTAAGGGCGAGCTCGGGAACCTCTGCAAGGAACTCCATCGCGACGGCCTCCGGGAAGAGCTCGGCGTGCTCCTCGAAGGTCTCAAAGTAGAATCCGTTTTCGTGGGCCTTCATAACCGCCGCAACGTGCTTGCAGTCTCCCCCCAGCGGACAGGTGCAGCGGTTTTCCCCGGTGGAGGTGTTGATCTCAACGTAATACGGGTACGTCCCGAGTACCTTGGAGAAGAGCCTGTCCCCGTATTTAACGACCCAGAGCACTTTTCCCGCTTTGTAGTACCTCTCCCCTTTTTTCAGGGTCTTCTCGTCCACGTCCACCACTGATGCCGGTAGCCTGCGGAGGGTTTTAAGGATTTCGGGCGAAAGCGTTTTATCGTTTCGGCCCCTAAATGTAGCGGTGATGGGAATGGACGTGTTCGAGCTGGCAAGGAAGTACCACGATGAGCTGGGAATCGTCGAGCCCAGCATGGCCGCCATGGCCGCGGAGTTCTTCGATGAACTGGGTCTTAAGATCGCCGAGTTCCTCCAGGATGAGGGCTACTCCGTCATCGGCACCAAGTTCGTGGACTACGACAAGAGCCTCGTGCTTGACGTTTCAAAAGGAGAGAAGAGGTTTGAGGTGACCCTGAGGAAATCGTGATCACCAGCGGTTCTCGTAGTCGAACACCACTTCCTTCTTTTCTCCGGGCCCGACGGTCAGTTTGAACTCGACGTAGCTGGCGGTTTCATCTATGGGCTCCAGGGAGCTGCTCTTTATCCTGCCCCATTTGTAGTGTCTAACCACGACGGTCTTCGTCTCGTTTCCGAAGTTCTCAACCGTTATCTGTATCTTGTAGTAGGCGTAGCCGCTTCCGCGCTCCTCCTGTAGGACTTTGGTCGTTCCCTTGAGGTCGTAGTCCCTTCCTATCCCTATTCTGACGGTTTCCCCCTTAGGGGTGTGTTCCATCATCCTCTCGCCCAGGAGGAGTGCACCATCCTTCGTCTCCCTGTACACCTCCACGATGCCCGCCGGCAGGACCTTGTCAGTTTTGAAAGAGATTGACTCGTAAACCGGCCCTTCCCCGCCGTTGGGCCAGCTTTCGTAGAGGTACTCACGTTTGAAGGGAACCTTGAGGGTTATGTAGGGGTACATCATCTTACTGGCGGGGTCGAGGTCAACGGTCCCGAGCCTGTAGAGGTAGAACGCCTCCACCTTCTGCGGCTCGCTCGGCTGCACTACCTCCGCCGTCCCGCTCGCGGCCTTCTCGTAGAGGGTTGAGGGATTTGATGTCCATCCCTGGATCAGGCTCACGTCCCCGGCAACGAGGAGGACCTTCGCGTCCTTAAACTCCTTCGGGGTGGGGTTGTCCAGCACCACGTAGCCGTAGAGACTGGCCTGGTCTCCTATGTACAGTTTATAGCGTGAGCTCCAGCTCATTCCGCTCACGCGGTATATGACGTCGAAACGGTACTTTCCTGCTTTGTCGGCGGATATGGCCGCGTAGACACTGGATTTTCCGTTTAACTCCTTCACCTTGAAGTAAGCCACTTCGCTCGGGTTTATCAGGTAGTACTCCTCCCCCTGAACCGCCAGTTTTCCGTCCTTAGTCCCTAGGAATTTGCCGCTTATCGTGTCCCCTGTTTTGAGCTTTATCTCGACATCGCTCCCGATGCCCGCACCGTAGACGCTGCCGTTCCCGCCCCTGCTGAACACGCCGAGGACGCGGGAGCCATCGTCGAGGGGTCTGATGGTAACCTCCTCGATGTTGAGGCCGGCGAGCTCATTCAGCGGCACCTCGTTGATGCCCTCCTTCAGGTTCAGCTCCAGGGTTTCCTCGACAACCCCGATCTTGGCCGAGTTGTACAGTACAACGGTGCCGTTGCCGGCCACCGCCTTCTCCCCCTGAAAGGAAAAGATCGCAAACAGAAGCACCAGAACTCCCAGCAAACCGGTAAGGACCTTCCATCTCACGTTTATCACCCAAGTCTATTGGGGCACCATTCTATATATACCCCCAACATCGCTTCAGCCCGCTTTGAAGTGAGACTTTGCAAATGGAAACCCTTTTAACTCCACGAGAAGACTCAGCACTGTCAAGCTGATGAGGTGATTGTGATGGACAGGATTGAAAAGGCTAGGGAGATAATCGAGAAGGCCAAGGCCGAGAACAGGCCGCTCGTCGAGCCCGAGGCCAAAGAGATACTCAAGCTCTACGGCGTCCCGGTTCCGGACTTCAAGGTCGCCACCAACGAGGAGGAGGCCGTTAAGTTCGCCAGGGAGATC
>JAMONK010000227.1 GCA_027065835.1 Thermococcus sp.
TGAGAAAGGCATGAAGAAGTACGCACTTGGTCTTGCCTTCATGCTCCTAATTCTTTTGGGGGTGGTCTTCTTTTCCCACACGCCAGAGAGCAGGGGCAACGAGTCCTGCTTTTCGAGGGTGATGGTGAACGTCAGCGATGTTAAGCCTCCAATCGTCAGTGGGCCGGGCTTTCCTCCCCAGGCAGGATTTAAGGGTATAACAATCGACGAAGTTGTAAACGGAAGTCCAAGGCATGTGCTCGTCGGGTTCTTTAACTTTCGGCCATCGAACTGGGCTGGGGAGAGACCGCGGTGCTACTTTAAGGCACTCGAAGGCTTTTCCGAGAACTGGACTGGTCTCATCCTACCGGGTGCCTCCCTCTCAAATGTAACCCTCTCTGGAAGAGTTTATCTGGCACTCTACGTGTACCCCAGGGGGATCTCCATCATAATCTCAAAGGTGAATTACGGGGAAACACCTGAGAAATCAAAGATAACCGAGGCATTTCGGCTCAAGTATACGGAACCTCCCGGTGAGACTGTGGGCGCCTACATCTCTCGGCTCAAGCGCTCAGGTTATACTGCAGTCAGGGAGCTTTCCGGCGGTCTTTTCAAGGGGTGGGTGTTCAAAAGGGGAAACGATTACCTGCTTGTGCTTGAGACCAGGGACGAGGGCAACCTGTACCTGCTTCTCACCTGGGGAGGAGAGGATGACGTCAAAAAACTCGCCGACTCGATTTCCCGGATGTGAGGTGACGCAACGGTGAAGCTTTCGAAAAGTATACCCCACCTCATCACCCTCGCCTCGGCAACGGCCTGGGAGCTCACGCTCCTCTACAAGCTTCCTCCGGAGTACTACGTAGGGGCTTCCTGCCTTCAGACCCATCCGTATCCAATCTGTGGCTTCCACTTTAGACCGTCATTGACTTTCGTTCTCCTCGTAATGGCGCCATTCGCAGTCTCAATCTTCCTCGGCCTCTGGAGGAAGTGGGAAGGCCTTCTAACGTTCGGAGCCTTTTCGCTCGCCATCGTCTCTGTAACGCTTCTCCTCCTCTACCTCTTCGAGAAGTCATGGATTCCCGTTGCCGGGGCTGTAATTACATCGGCGGTCTTGTATGGCGCCCCCTGTAGAAGAATGGGGCATTTTACAAAAGGAGAAAAAATTGTATGGACGGCCACGTCGATTATAGTCTCGTTTATCCTCTGCATCATGGTATGGGGCGGGATATCGGTGGCAGTATAAATCTCGATGGAGGGTAAGTCATGGGGCTTTCCGGTAGGGTCGCAAGGGGGGCTCTTCCAATCCTGCTCCCCATCGTTGAGTTCGCTCTAGCCGTTGCCGTCCCGTGGGAGGACTACGTGAAAGCCGTCTGCTGGTCGAGAAGTCCTCCCGCCTGCTCCTTTGAGTTCTCTCCCTCCCCGGTCTTCTTCTTGGCCGTCGCGCTCCCCTTCGTCGTTCTTGCTGTCTTCTCACTCTGGAGAAACCGGGGGAAAACCGCCATTCTCTCGGGCTCCGCCGGAGTTGCAATACTCATAGGGACGGCGCTCTTAGCCACTCACAAAGGAATCGCCCTGCCCGCGGTTCTGCTTCTCACCCCCCTTCTCCAGTGGGCAGGGGAGAGGGTTTTGAAGATAAGGGTGAACGGAACGGATAAAGCCTTCTGGGCCGTCTCGGCCGTCCTGGGCTTCCTCGCAGTCTGGGTAGTGGCCCGCATGGGACTCGCGGTCAGCGTGTAAGAAAAGGGAAAGTCAATCCTCCCCAAAAATCCTGTCCACGAACCACCTCTCGTCGAAGGGTCTCAGGTCGTCGTAGCCCTGACCGACGCCGACGAAGAGTATCGGCGCGCCAATGGCGTGGCTTATGCTCAAGGCCGCCCCACCGCGGGCGTCTGCGTCGAGCTTGGTGAGGATTACGCCGTCTATCCTCACCGCCTCGTTGAACTGCTTCGCCTGCTCAACGACGGAGTTCCCTCCGAGGGAATCACCGACGAATATAACGAGGTCCGGCTTGGCAACGCGTGCTATCTTTTTCATCTCGTCCATCAGGTTTCTGTTCAGCTCGTTCCTCCCGGCGGTGTCGATGAGGACGACGTCTATTTTCCTGGCTTTGGCGTGTTCTATTGCATCGTAGGCGACGGCCGCCGGATCGGCGCCGTAATCATGCTTAATGACCTTCACCCCAAGACGTCTTGCGTGCTCTTCGATCTGTTCGATCGCCCCCGCCCTGAATGTATCGCTGGCCGCTATGACCACTGAGAGACCGTTCTTCCTGAGCCAGTGAGCGAGCTTGGCTATCGTGGTTGTCTTCCCGCTTCCGTTGAAGCCAACGAACGCTATCACAAATGGCCTCTTCCCTTCGGATTTAATCGTTTCCAGCAGGTCAATCCTTCTTTCAGGCGTCAGTATCTCAAGCACCGCCTCCCTGACGGCGTTCTCAACGAGGGCCTTCTTTTTGGTCCCGATCTTGACCTTCTGGCCGACCAGCTTTTCCTTGATCTTGTCCTTGAGGGCCTCAACGGTTTCAAGGGCCACGTCCGCCTCCAGCAGTTCAAGCTCCAGGTCCCACAGGGCTTTTTCAACGTCCTTCTCACTGATCTCAGTCTGGGAGACCCTATCTACGAATGAACCTAACTTCTCCTTGAGCTTTCCGAGCATGATATCACCCAATTCATCGAAGGGAGAGAACCTTTAAGGATTTCCCCACGTGGGTGGCCCCTCGGCGATAGCTGGTGTCATCATACATCAGGCCCGAAACCGCTCGTCATCGGGGATGAAGTCCGGCTCAGTACCTCCTCACGTAGCTTTTTTCTGCAACGACCCTCCCCCTTTCAAACCTCATCACGTCTATCCTCTCGAAGCCGACGGTCTCCCGTTTGTATGCGATTAAATAATCAATGAATTCTTTAATTGGATAACGGACTATGGAGTCCTTGACGTACTTCTGCTCGTACAGGAGTACGAGTTTATTCCCTCCTTCCCCGAGCCAGGAGTAGAGTTTCTCCCTTTCACTCTTTGGTCGCGATAGTGGGTTCACTATCAGGTACGCGTCGAAGTCCCCCCCTTCGAGGGGTGAGCCTATGTAAACTTCACCCTCCACCTGAAACGGGAGGTACTCGACAAGGAGGGTCTTTCCCCTCCTGATCCATGCATTGAGGTATATTCTGGCGAGTCTCTTGGCGTTCCCGGTTAGTAGGACCCTTCCCTCTTCGAGCTCCGCAATTTCCTTCAACATAGGCATCACAAAAGGGTTTTACTTACCAGTTAAAATTCTTTCCCAAATTTTCGGCAGTTTAAGAACCACAAAGTATTTATTTCGGGCTGGGATATAAGTTCAGAAAATCCCAGGGGTGTCTATATGAAGAAATGGCTAAGCATCTTTTTGGTGGGTCTGGTGGCCCTTAGTATCGTGGCAAGCGGTTGCATAAGCGGGGGCAACTCAACCAGCACCTCAACCCCCACGAAAATAAACATCCTGTACACGTACACGGGTTCTTTCAGCGACCCCGCAAAGGGCAAGCAGGCAGCTCAGGCTCAGCTGCAGCAGGGTGCGTGGGTTATCTACCAGGTTGCCGGAGGAACTGGACTTGGCGTTTTTGAAGCGGTTGGAGACTATCTGAAGGCTAACAACAAGAAGATGGGCCCACCGTTCGCCATTGGTGTTGATTCGGCCCAAGACTGGATCAAGCCGGGTGTCATAATAGCAAGCATGATGAAGCGCGTTGATGTCGGTGTTTACAACGCCGTAGCTTCAGCCGAGAAGAACCAGTTCCATGGAGGCGTGGTTGAACTGGGCCTCAAAGAGGGCGGTGTCAAGCTCAGCAGCCTCCAGGATGTTAAGACAATGTTCGACTCACTTCCATCCGATGTGAAGCAGAAGAAGCTCCAGGACCTTGGATTCCAGAACGAGCAGCAGCTTCTTGACTACCTGAACAAGACCCGCCAGCAGATTCCGTCGTGGATATGGCAGGCGGTCGACCAGCTTCAGGAGGAGATTGTGAGCGGCAAGATAATAGTCCCGAAGGCCACCCAGAAGAGCCAGATCGAAGAACTCAGGAACGCCAAAAACTGGACCGCAATGGAAGCCCTTGGGAAGCAGTGGGCGGGCAGCTCTCCGTCCTCTGAGTCCTACTTCAACAAGACACTGAACGAAAGGCAGAACACCAAGAAGATAGCGATAGTGTTCGACGTTGGTGGAAGGGGTGACCTGAGCTTCAACGACATGGCGTACCTCGGTGCCAGCCGGGCCGTCAAGGACTTCGGACTGCAGCTCACCCAGCTCCAGAGCAACAGCCCGAACGACTACTACACCAACCTTCAGAGCCTGGCCAAGACGGGTCAGTACGACATAATCATCGCCGTCGGGTTCATGATGACGGACGCCGTTAAGAAAGTCGCCGCCGAGTACCCCAAGCAGAGGTTCGTCCTCATAGACGGCTACGATCCGAAGATGCCCCACAACGTCCAGATGGTCCTCTTCAAGGAGAACGAGGGTTCAGCACTCGCAGGCGCTCTGGCTACACTGATAGCGCTCAACGACCACAAGAACACGATAGGTATCGTCCTTGGAATGGAGATACCGGTTCTCTACAAGTTCGAAGGCGGGTACCGCTTCGGTGCTTACTGGGCCCTGAATTACTACAAGAACCACGCACACTGATCCTTTTTTCTTTCCTTTGTTCTGGGGGTGATTCCTGTGGAAAAAGAGACTCCACTGCTTGAGATGAGGAACATTGTAAAGGTGTACCCCGACGGCACAAAGGCCCTGAAGGGTGTTGATGTTCAGGTTTACAAAGGTGAGATACTCGGCCTTCTGGGTGAGAATGGGGCCGGCAAAACAACCCTGATGAAAATCCTGTTCGGTATGCTCAAGCCCACAAAAGGGACGATCCTTTTAAACGGGAAGGAAACCCACTTTAAGAGCCCCGCGGATGCACTGGCCAGCGGGATCGGGATGGTTCATCAGCACTTCACGCTCGTTGAGGTCTTCAACGCCCTTGAGAACATCATCCTCGGCATGGAGGGACACAGCCTGCTCTCAAAGATAAACGTGGACAACGCCCGGAAAAAGCTTCAGAGCCTCATGGACGAGCTGAACTTCCAAGTCCCCCTCGACATCCCTGTTGAGAACCTTCCGGTGGGTATCCAGCAGAGGATCGAGATACTGAAGATGCTCTACAGGGATATTGACCTCCTCATACTCGACGAGCCCACCGCAGTCCTGACGCCCATAGAGGTTAAAGAGCTGTTTGCGGTGCTTAAAAAGCTGAAGAGCCAGGGAAAAACGATAATATTCATAAGTCACAAACTCAACGAGGTCATGGAGATAACCGATAGGGTAACGGTCATAAGGCGGGGAAAGGTCATCGGAACCGTGCAGACAAAGGACGCGACCCCCCAGCTCCTCGCCAGGATGATGGTGGGCAGGGACGTTGTTCTCAGGATCGAAAAACCGCCCAAAGAGCCTGGAGAGGCTATCCTCCATGTGGAGGACCTCTGGGTAAAGGGCGATCGTGGTGAAGACGCCGTTAGGGGAATATCCTTCGACGTAAGGGCGGGGGAGATATTTGGAATAGCGGGCGTAGAGGGCAACGGACAGAGTGAGCTGATCGAGGCGATAACCGGATTGAGGAAAGTGGAAAAGGGCAGAATACAGGTTAACGACATGGACGTAACCGGTAAAAAGCCGAGGGACCTCTACGAGATCGGTATCGCCCACATCCCTGAGGACAGGACGCACATGGGATTGATCCTGGAAATGACGGTGATGGAGAACGCCATACTTGGGATGCACTGGTGGAAGGAGTTTTCTCGGGCCGGTGTGCTCATGAACTGGAAACGGGTGGAGAATCACACAAAGCTCCTCGTGGAGGAGTTTGACATCAACTCA
>JAMONK010000228.1 GCA_027065835.1 Thermococcus sp.
TCCGTTACCTTCGACGAACTGGTTGAGAGACTCAAAAGCATGGAAAACAGGCTCCTCCTCGTCAGGGCGTCCGGAGAGAAGATCCTCCTATACGGGAGCGGCAGAATCGTGAGGAAATACACCGAACCATCCGAGGAGCTGAGGAACGTCGAGATAATAGAACTGGACAAGTTTGAGTTCCTTGAGTACCTCCAGGAAACGGTGGAATCCCGAAATATTCCGAAGGTCGTTGAATTCTCGTACTCCCTCGACGCTCCGGGTGACGTCTATCTGCACCTTGAGGAGGCAATCCTGAGGGCCACTTCGAGGGCTTACACCGCCCTTGGTGTTGCCATTGGAACGGCCGGGTTAAAGGCTTCCGTGAGATACGGGGCAACCGGCAGGGACATACTCCTCATCAGGGGGAACCTGGAGGCGTTCTCGGCCGGTGAAGTGAAAAAAGCCGAGCTGGCACGATTCCTGTCGGATGTCATATCAAGGGAGACCGGCTTCGATGCCAGGGTCGTGATCAACGAGTTCAGCCTGACCAGAACCCCAGGAAAACCCGTGCTGAAGGTGCCCGCACCGTGGACCCACGTCAGGGGAGGGCGGGTTCTAGAGGTGCCCCTCAGGGAAAGGGGTACTGTACCAATAAACCGGAAAAAAGTGGAGGAAGAGGTGGAGAAGATCTTTCGTGAGGCGGGGATTGGAGAGCTCGCCGGAAAACTCAAAGACGGTGGTGGAAAGGGCGTTTCAGCAAGGACCCTGGAGGCGTTCCTGCTGGAGAAGCTCTCCCGGTTCGATGAGGTTGAAGTGAACTGGATTCGGGTCTCCCCGGTAGGGAGCGGTGAGTTCAAAGTCGCCATCGGTACGTCCAGGAAGTCGAGATCGATAAGCGACGTGGAGATCGCTGAGGCGATTGGAAGACACCTAACCTCCGCCGAGAGGGAAGGGAGGGTCAGGGGTTTGCCGTTCAAAGTGTCTTCGGCGTTTTTAGTACTTGAAGAGGATGTTTACTGAGATTCAATAAAGTTAAAAGCTCCCATCTCTACCCTTCAAAGGTGAGAACATGGAGAGAAAGCACGTCTACAGGCTGATGCTGGGCATCGTCCTCATACTGGCGTTCTTCTACACCCTCGGCCTTTTTGGCATCGTTCCCTTTAGGGTAAGCTACTACATCACGCTCTTCATGCTCGTGCTCTTCGTCATCCTCCGTATTGAGTATCACTCGCGGAACTAGCGGCTCAGTACAGCTTTTTGAGCGCCCGTATCGACAGGAGCATGAAGAGGAGGAACATCAGGACGAGGGCCAGCATTGACTCCAGCGGTGGAATCACATCATAGTAGTAGAGCAAACCGTAGCGCAGGCCGTCTACGGAGTACGTCATCGGTGTTATCAGTCCCACGACGAGGAACCATCTTGGAAAGAGCGTGAGAGAGGCTATCGCACCGCTGGTGAACATCATCGGGAGCCGTATCAGGTTGAGCCACGTCATGACGTTTATTGAGTTCGAGATGGCGAGGGAGACGTAAACCCCAAGCGCCGAGAAAGCGAGGTTTGAGAGGATAAGGTAGAGCAACACGAGCGGAAGGCTCCAGATGGAGTAGGCCATGAAGTGAGAGACCAGAACCAGGGTCACCAAACTGACCAAGAGGCCAAAGATGGCTCCAACGAGCACCTTTGCCAGTATTATCTCCCCATAACTCACGGGAGCGAGCAGAAGCCGCTCAAAAGTTCTGAGCCTCCTCTCAAAGATTATCGAAGAGGCCACGAAGGACGTCGTCCCGAAGAGGGCGGAGATACTCAGCAGTCCCGGGATGAGGTGGTCGATGTCGCCGAACCTGGCGATGAACGCGAGACTGAAGACGAGGGGAAACACCAGCCCCCAGCTTATTGAACCCGGCTTCAGCATGTACTCCCGAAGTTCCTTTACTATTATCGCCCAGACCTTCATATCGGACATCCCCCACAGGCACAGCCCCTCTCCTCGCCCTCCTCCTCGGTGAGTTCAAGGAACACGTCCTCGATACTGGGAAGCTCCGTGGACAGATGGACGATTCTAAAGCCAAGCCGTCCTTTAATCTCCGCAAGTTCATCCATAAATGCATCGATGTCTTTAACCTTCAGGACAAGGGCGTCCTCCTCAAAGGCAGGTGAGTACTCCTCAAGGGCATGGATGAGACTGGTTTTCAGGGGTTCAACCTTCAGTCTCACCCGCGTTTCACTGCCCAGCAGCCTTCTTATCTCGCTCCTTCCCCCCATCGCCACTATCTTACCCCGGTTGATTATTGCTATCCTGTGAGGGAGGGTCTCTGCCTCCACCATGTTGTGAGTCGTGAGAAAAATTGTCCTGCCCGCCACGTTCAGGGCCCGTATCATCTCCCTGACCATCCTGGCCGACTTCACGTCGAGGGCTATCGTGGGCTCGTCCAGGAAAATAACGGGGGGGTCATGGATCAGTGCGGCCACTATCGAGGCCCTCCTCTTGTACCCCGAGCTGAGCTTTCCAAACTTTTTCCTGGCCGGCAGGTTGAAATCCTTTATGAGCTTCGAGACGTTTTCGGGGGGCGCTTCGTACAACCTTGCGAGGAATCGCAGGTTCTCCTCAACGGTCAGCTCATCGTAGAGGTTGGACACGTCCTGGACGACACCTATACTCTTCTTTACCCCCACCTTCTCCCGTCTGACGTCATAGCCGTTAACGTAGGCCTCCCCCTCTGTTATGCTCGTTAGGGTTGAGAGCATCCTAACGGTCGTTGTTTTGCCGGCTCCATTTGGTCCTAAGAAGCCGAAGATCTCGCCTTTCTTGACCTTAAAGCTGATACGGTCAACAGCCGTGAAGTCCCCGTATCTCTTCGTCAGTTCCCGAGCCTCTATCATTCTCTCAACTCCTTCATCAGGAGGAATCCCACGATCACCAAACCTGCCGTTATGGCTACCAGGAGCGGCAGACCCGGCAGGTGGAAGGACGGTCTCGCCGGTGCTCTGGTGGAGGTCACAGTGCCCCTGAGCCTCAGAACGTTTATCTTCTCCTGGCAGTTCTCGATGGAGTGGTACCCGTAGCCGACAACGAGAAAACTCGCGTCCCTGGAGATAGCGACGTTCCTGACACTCCAGTTGAACCTTTCGTTCCAGAGCACGCTCCCGTTAGGTGCGACGAAGATGGCTTCCCTCGCACCGCCCGCCAAAAGGTAGCCCCTGGCCGTGGAAACCTGAAGGGTTGATACCAGGAACGGAACCTTGTAGACGGTGCTCCCGTTTGACGAAAGGAGGACGAGGTACCCTATATCCCCCGCCACCGCCACGTTCTTTCCATCGGAATCAATAGACCGGATCAGGTTGTTGAAGTGTCTGCTCCAGAGCTCCCTGCCACTCCAGCTTATCTTCTTTACCTCGCCCCAGCTCCCACCTTTTGCGGCGATTAAAACGTATATGCCGTCATCACTTGCGATTACCTTCCTCGCGTAGCCCCCGTACTTCTCTGAAAAGACGACTCCTCCGGACAGGTCCAGAACCGCAACGCTGTAATCCACGCCCACCGCTATCCTATCTCCAAAAAGGTCAACGCTCCAGACGTATCCACCGAGCTTTTTCCTCCATATCAACTTCCCGTTCCTGAAGAGGTAGACGTATCCGGAGCTATCACCGGCCACCACGGTCTTCCCATCTTTGGAGATATCCACGGAGACTACCGCCCCGGCCGCTTTATACTCCCACCCCAGGGAACCGTTAGCATCGAAATACTGTAACCAGTCACCCTCCGTCCCTATGATGACGTCATTGTTATCGCTTACTCCAACCGTGTAGGCTATCCCCCTCGTGGGCTCCTTAAAAATCAGTTTTCCATCCGGGCCAAGAAGCTCAGCGTAGTAACCAAAGGCGAGACCGATGTACCCCTTCTCGTTGAGGGCCATCCCAAAGACTATGCACTGGTCACTGTAGGTCCAGCTCCAGTTCACCTGGGCGCCGACAAGTGGCAGTGCCGAAAGGAGCAGGATGATAGCTAGCGCAGTCCCCTTCATGCGTTCCCCCAGTTAAATTTAAGATTCGGTTTAAAGGGTTAGTGGTTCATCAGGCTAACCTCCACTAGCACTTCAGTGTAAGAATTTTCCACCACACATATGGCCTGAAACAGAAATGCTCCAACCTTTGGTTTAGAAGTTTCGGGTTTAAAAACGCTTTTTTAGGCCCCTTCCAAGTTTTAATTGAGGGGATAAATATGAGCACGTGTATACTTATGTTCACTGGAGGTGGTTGGGTTGAGGTACGTTAAACTCCCCAGGGAAAACACATATGCGTTCCTAGAAAGACTGAAAGAATGGGGCAAACTCTACGCCCCCGTGAAAATCTCCGAGAAGTTCTACGACTTCAGGGAAATAGACGATGTCAAAAAGGTTGAGTTCCACTACAACAGGACGATAATGCCGCCCAAGAAGTTCTTCTTCCAACCGAGGGAGAAGCTCTTCGAATTCAACATAAAGAAAGCCGAGTACCGCGAGGTCATCGAGAACGTCGAACCCTTCGTGATATTCGGTCTCCACGCCTGCGACATCTTCGGCCTCAAGATACTCGACACGGTCTACCTCGACGAGCTCCCGGACAAGTACTACAAGGTCCGCAGGGAGAAGGGGATAATAATAGGCATCAGCTGCATGCCGGACGAGTACTGCTTCTGCAACCTCCGCGAGACCGATTTCGCCGACGACGGCTTCGACCTGTTCCTGCATGAGCTTCCGGACGGATGGCTCGTTCGCGTTGGAACGCCGACGGGACACAGGATAGTCGACAAGAGCATCAAGCTCTTCGAGGAGGTCACCACCGAGGACATCTGCGCCTTCAGGGAGTTCGAGAACAAACGCTCTCAGGCCTTCAAGTACCACGAGGACTGGAGCAACCTTAGGTACCTCCTCGAGCTTGAGATGGAGCACCCGATGTGGGACGAGCAGGCGGAGATATGCCTCGCCTGCGGCAACTGCAACACCACCTGCCCGACCTGCCGCTGCTACGAGGTCAGGGATGTTGTCAACCTCGACGGAAACACCGGCTACCGTGAGAGACGCTGGGACTCCTGCCAGCTCAGGAGCCACGGCCTCGTTGCGGGGAACCACAACTTCAGACCCACCAAGAAGAGCCGCTTCATGAACCGCTACCTCTGTAAGAACTCCTACAACGAGAAGCTCGGAGTAAGCTACTGCGTCGGCTGTGGGAGATGCACATACTTCTGCCCGGCGGGCATAAACTTCGTGAAGAACCTGCGCACGATAATGGGGCTTGAGGGGAAGTCCTGCCCGTCGGAGATGAGCGAGGAGATACCCAAGAGGGGCTTCGCCTATGCCACCGGTATAGGAGGTGATGACGTATGAGTGAGGCCGTTCCCAGGGAGATTATGATGCCGAAGGACAACCCATACGCCCTTCACAGGGCCAAGGTGCTCAAGGTCTATCCACTCACCGAGACGGAGAAGCTCTTCCTGTTCCGCTTTGAAGACCCGGAACTCGCCGAGAACTGGACCTTCAGGCCGGGGCAGTTCGTCCAGCTCACCATACCCGGCGTCGGCGAAGTGCCGATAAGCATCTGCTCCTCAGCTATGAGGAAGGGATTCTTCGAGCTGTGCATCAGGAAAGCCGGAAGGGTCACCACGGTCATCCACGGGCTCCAGCCCGGCGACACCGTCCTCGTTCGCGGCCCCTACGGAAACGGCTTCCCGGTTGACGACTGGGAGGGCATGGACCTGCTCCTCATAGCCGCTGGCCTTGGAACCGCCCCGCTCAGGAGCGTCTTCCTCTACGCCATGGACAACCGCTGGAAGTACGGCAACATAACCTTCATCAACACGGCCCGCTACGGAAAGGACCTCCTGTTCTACAAGGAGCTTGAGGCC
>JAMONK010000229.1 GCA_027065835.1 Thermococcus sp.
GGTGTGGTGGATCACGACGTGGGTTACCTCTTTGGGATCAACCAGCTTTCGGAGGGCCCCCATGAAGTCCTCCGTGTATTCCTTCTTGCTCAGATCGAAGAGAACTACGGCATCTTTGAGCTTCATCAGGTATGCGTTGTAGGTTATCCCTTCCGGGATGTCCCATGTGGCCTCGAAGTAACCAATACGGTCGTCGTCCACCCTGATGATGTAGAGCTCCGGATCATCGAAGAGCTTTTCAACCCAGACCTTCGTCATTTCAATCACCGAACCAAGTTAGTGCGAATCGTAAAAAAGCTTTCCTGAACAAAATGTTAAGGACAGATGCGGGTAGTCTGAAAAATTGAGAATCCTCCGGGGGATCTCTATGAAGGACATGGGGGAACACGTCTAACTCAAGCCCGTCTCAGGCTTTTGGCCCCATTAAAGAGCCCCCTGACTTCGTTCCAGCTCAATGGGGTGGTGTAGATGCTGACGTCCGCCACACTACCCCGGAAGTGGAGGAACCCCGGTGTTATCGGATCGGCCGTCTTCCCGTAGCCTATGAAGAAGACTTCCTTTTTCGGAATATCCCATAGGAATGCCCTCATGCTTTCGTTTCCAAAATTATAGTGTCTCCATCTCATCTCCCGTCCGTTGAGGTACGCGGTGTTGCCCCCATCGCTTACAACGACGACGAGATGGTACCACCTACCGGGCTTCAGGTTAAACCCGCTGTCGAAGCATAGGAAGGGCTTTCCGTTGGCAACCCACGTAACGTACAGCCTCCTGTTGCCACCGCCCCTGTGCCCTATTTCGATCGTGAACATGTTTTCTCCATCTCTGTCCCCAATGTAGAGGATGGGCAATACGCTCTGGTTACAGTCTTCAAATCTGAAGAAAAGGGAGATTGAACCCGTTTTCAGCCCTTCCAGAGAGGAGAGAGCATTGCTCAGATCAACGTAGCCGGTGCCGTTGAAGTGGAAGACCATGCCAACCGGCGTCTTCCCTGTCTGGAGGTTCCCAATAACCGTCCCATTGAAGGTTTCCGGTCCTGAGGGGCCATAAAACCAGAGAGCATCTGTAACGTTCGTTCCTGCGGTTTCACTCGTGTTTTGATCCCCTCCTCCTTCCAGCATCATGGCCGCTATAGCACCAACTGCGACCACGTCAACCAGGAGCACGATTACTATCAGTGCCCTCAGTCTGTCCATCACGACCACCGGGGTGTCTTGGAAGTAGCGGTATTTTAGAAACCCGGTGGAACGAGCGTTTCATACGGTTCCAAAAGCCCGTTAGAAGGTCAAGTGATGCACAACAGAAGAGAGGAAGACAAAAAAGAGGAAAATCCTCCATTAAAGCTTCTTGTGGCAGAACCACCAGTCGTAGCACTCGATCTCGCCCTTGGCCTTGGCCTCCTCGCGCTCCTTGATGGCGTCGACGGTTCCGGCCGGCGGAACGATGGCGCGGTCGCCGATGAGCTCGTTGTTGGGCCACTTGTGCGGCAGGGCAACGCCCTTCTCGGTGCTGGTCTTGAGGGCCTTGACGAGCCTGAGTATCTCGTCCCAGTCCCTGCCGACCTCGGCCGGGTAGTAGACTATCGCGCGAATGACGCCCTTGTCGTCGACGATGAAGACGGCCCTCGCCGTCTGGGTCGAGCCACTCGGTATCATGCCGAGTGCCTCCGCGAGGTCACCGCGGTCGTCCGCTATAACCGGGAAGGTTATCTCCTCACCGAGGTTCTCCTTAATCCACTCCATCCACTTGAGGTGGCTGAAGACCTGGTCGACGCTCAGCCCGATAGGCTCAACGCCGAGCTTCCTGAACTCCTCGGCGCGCTTCTGCATCGCGTAGAACTCCGTTGTACAGACCGGGGTGAAGTCTGCAGGGTGGCTGAAGAGAACGAACCACTTGCCCTTCTCAGCGAAGTAGTCCGGCAGTCTTATCCTGCCGTGGGTGGTGTTGACCTCAACTTCCGGGAACTTTTCTCCTATAACTACCATTCTCTATCACCTCTCCTTTTGATATGTTTTCTTCAGTATAAACCATGTTGGTTCGAATATATAAAGCTTTCGGTTCGTCTAACGGCATCAACCTTGTCGAACATCCAAGCAATCAGGGGACGGGGGACGTGATCATGCAGAGGATAACGCCGATTCGTCGTCATTCGTTCAGAGTAGCATGATGCTGTGCTACATCCATAAACTAGCGGAATGATTCCGGAACAATGCCGTGGGGAAGGGGTCATTTCCCCGCGGTTTTAAGGTTCTCCTTCAGAACTTTAAATTCTTCCATAAGCCTATCGTAGTGCCCGAGTTCAACCCCCGCAAGGGTTCTGTAGATGCTCACGAGTTCTCTGTCGTCAGTTTCCTCCGCGAGCGTTTCGTACACCCTCTTGGCCAGCAGTTCACTCTCCATTGCCAATTCCAGGCCTTCTATGACGTCCTCTGCACGGGAGAACTTGTCCAGTATGGGGTACACCTCAAGTGGAGGAATCTGCGGTGGGCGCGGCTCCTCACCGTAGGTTTCGATGTAAACCTTCCACAACCCTTCCCCATGCTCCCGCGATTCACGGGAGAGCCCGTGGAAAGTCTCCACAAGGGAGTCAGGAAGATCAAGGTCCTTGGCCCTCTCAGCCAACATCTCATAGAGCTCCGCTTCGTCAAATTCCCCCTTAATCCAGTACGCCAGGAGGGATTTTTTATCGAGTCTTTTAAGCTCCTCAATTATCGAAGTCAGGGGGTCTTCCATCCACACCACCGTACATCATTCCCCTCACCTCTTAATAGTCTTCCGGGGGTCGATGAGGTTCGACACATGAGTGAAAAGCCTTAAGTGGTTGAATACGAAATTCAATAGAGGTGTTACCATGGTAGCGTTGGACAAACCGCTCCCGTACCTGAACATGAGCCCGATGCAGCTGATAACCGCACTTGTTATACTGATCGTCGGCTGGATACTAACGAGGATAATCGTGGGCTCGTTCAAGCACGGACTCAAGAAAACCAAGCTCCCGGAGCTCGTGGTTGAGTTCCTTGGGAAGTTCCTCAGCGCCCTGCTGTACGTGGCCGTGATACTGCTCTCGGTCAGAGCCCTTGGAATAGGCGTGGGTTCCGTTGTCCTGGGGCTCTCGGCAGTGATAGGCTTGATCCTGGGCTTTGGTATGCAGGACACCCTGACGAACCTCGCCGCAGGCGTGTGGATTGCCGCGTTGAGGCCCTTTGATAAAGGGGAGTACATAGGTGTTGCAGGTTACAGCGGTAGCGTTCATTCAGTGGGCGTGATGGCAACCGAGCTCCTGACCCCCGACAACGTCCTCGTCGTTATACCCAACAAACTCGTCTGGGGCAGCCCAATAGTTAACTACACTAGGATGCCCACGAGGAGGGTCAACGTTGACGTCGGCGTCGCCTACGGCACCGACTTGAACAGGGCCGTGGAGATTGCGATGAACCTCATGAGGAGCCACCCCCTGGTTCTCGACGAGCCGGAACCGAGTGTTGCCATAACGACCCTGGCGGACTCCTCGATAAACCTCCAGCTCAGGGCCTGGGTGAAGACCAAGGACTACTGGACAGTCAAGGGCGACCTGACGAAGGGCATCTACGAGCTCTACGGACAGGAGGGGATAGAGATACCCTTCCCGCAGATGGACGTGCACGTGAAGGATATGCCCGGCTGATTACCTCCCCTGTTCTGTCAGAGTGCCGAATTTTATGCCCCTTTCTTTGAATTTTCTGTCATATTTCCCCGGTTTCATCGAAAAAGGTTATATTGGGTTGGGGCCCCTTCGGGGTGACACGTGAGGTGTCTGAAATGAACGTGATATGGACAACGGTAGCGGTTTACATGGGAGCGATGCTAGCGATTTCAGCGTACGCGCGGAAGTACGTCAAGACCTCGGCCGACTTCCTGCTAGCCGGGAGGAGGCTGGGACTGGGACTTACGGTAGGGACCCTCGCAGCCACTCACTACGGTGGTGGCTTTCATCCTGGGCGGAGCTAGCTGGGGAGCCACCTACGGGTTAGGCGGTATCTGGTACGGCTTCGCCTGCGGCCTGGGGCTTCTGGTTCTCGGTCTGACCCTTGCAAGGCCCATGCGCGCGCTGGCACTTTACACCGTGCCGGACGTCCTGGAGATGCGCTACCGGAGCAAGACCATCCGTTTACTAGCCGCCTTGCTGTCGCTCCTGGCGCTCGTTGGCATTCTGGGGGCGCAGGTGTGGGCAGCTTCGGCCATCTTTGAGGTGATTGGTCTTCCGGGAACCGCGGGGGCAGTGCTCGCAACCCTGGTCTTTATAGCCTACACGGCCTTCTCAGGGCTGTGGGCTGTGGCCTTAACAGACTTCGTCCAGATAATCCTTGGAAGCGCCGGGATATTCGTGGCGGTGCTGATGGGACTGATCAAAGTCGGGGGGATAAGCGGCCTAAGAGCCGCCCTTCAGAACATCAAAAACCTGCCACAGCCGGCAACCGGCTACTTCAGCGTTACATCACTTGGTCCCTCACTGCTGGCGCTGACACTAGCCGCCACCGTTATGTACACCCTCATTGGTCAGGACTTCTACCAGAGGCTCTTCGCCTCAAAAAATGAGGGGACCGCCAGGAAGGGGGCGGTATACGCGGGGATGTTGCTCATGGCGCTCTCGGTGCTGCCGGCCCTAGCGGGGATGCTGGCGGTGGCACTCTCGGGCAACCCCGAGGCGGTGATAGACTCACCGAAGACCGCCGTCCCGATGCTGGTCATCTCGGTCTTCGGCGGCACCGTGGGGGCGATATTCGTGGCGGCGGTACTCGCGGCCATCATGAGCACCGCCGATTCCCTGCTTTCGGCGGCGACCTCGCACATCGTCAAAGACTTCTACGAGGGAATCGTGGGGGAGAAGGGCGACGAGAAGAGGCTCCTGAGGCTCTCGGTGATCACCACGGTAGCGGTTGGACTGCTCTCCCTCGGGGCGGCGCTGGCGATCCGGGGCATAGTCGAGCTGCTCATATACTCCTACGACGTCTACACCTCCGGCGTCTTCGTCCCGCTCATACTGGGACTTTACTGGAGGAGGGCCACCAAGGAGGGTGCCCTGGCTGGAATGACCGCCGGGTCGCTGGTGGCGGTGCTCGGAGCCGCGGGAATCCTGAACTTCCCGTACTGGGAGTACGTCTACGTGAGCGGTGCACTGGTGTCGACCGTAGTGCTTGTGGTCGTGAGTCTCGCCACCAGGGCAGAGCCGCTTGAGGGGGAGCTGGAGGAGGCCTTTTCAGTCAGGGGCTGACGGCCAGTCCCCACCCTTTTTTCTCCCCCACCACCCCAACCGTCAGGACCTTGTTCTCGAAGGGCAGCCCCATGGCATTTCTGGCAAGTTCCTCTGCCGTTGAGAAGGCTGGAAAGTCAAGTTCCGCAAAGTTGAGGTTGTAGGTGGCTGTGATAAAGGCCTTTCCATCTTTAAGTTCCAGCGTCTTCACCCAGAACTCGTCCCTCCCGGCGAAGCCGAGCCAGCCCTTCCCGCCGGTTCCGATTATCCCAGCTATTCTCGGCGTGCTGTAATTGTCCCTCTCGTAGTCCAAAGCATCCAAAACGTGGACTAGTGCCTTCTTCGGACTCTCCCACTCCAGGGCCTGAGCTATGAAGTCCGTCTGGAGGCCGTTGGTAACGACGGCGTAGTCATCGAGGAGCCTCACAACCGGGTAGCTGACGTAGGGGTTGTCTGTCTTTGTTAAGTTCTCGATGTAGACCGCGTTTTCCCTCACGACGGCCCTCCTCTCCGGGAAGGAGCGGGAGCAGAGGAGGTAGAAGGTGAAGGGCTTGCCCTTCATCAGACCGATTCCCAAAGTTCTACCCGTGTAGGTCAAGTTACCACCTCCTCAAGCCTGTCCTCCTCGAT
>JAMONK010000230.1 GCA_027065835.1 Thermococcus sp.
AGGTATATTGAGCGGGCATAGTATTTAAGGTTTTTGAATACCCGCCCGGGAGGGAGATGGTGGACCGGCCATAGAACGTGTTATCCTGTGGCCGGCCCGGGGATTAATAAAAAAGAATTGGATATCAAGCGGAGTTGTAGTAGATTGTGTAGGTCATCGGGTCGTCGTAGACTTCCTGTGGGGCAACCGAGTAGAAGTACTTCCAGCTCCAGCCACCATCGTTCTCGTCTAGGTTTATCCTGTAGTTGCTGGCTACCAGGTAGGACGCCCAGACGAGCTGGGAGCAGTAGTACTTGTCGCTGTAGACCTTCGGTTTGCCGAGGTAGTCGTAGTTGTACGGCTTGCCCAGCTGCGCGTAGGCGAACTGCACCGCCCTCTGTCTGGTGGCATCGTCCGTTTTAACGCGCTGGATTGCAACGACATCGTACCTGCTCAGGAACTCCCTAAGTGGGGTCAGGATAACCCCTTTCCCGATTTTGGCCTCGATGACCATCCAATCGTTAATGCTCTCGTTGTACCAGGCGATTATCGCCACGTGTATCCAGTACCCGGGGATTATCGCGTTGAAGAGGTCTGGACTGTGGCCGTACACCAGATCGCCCGCCTGAACGTTGGCTGGGTACGGGTGCTGGTAGGTTCTGGTGTCCCAGATGTAGTTCAGCAGGTCGCCGGCGCTGGCTGGAGCGGCCGTTGCCGCTACAAACAGAAAGACAAGCACGATGGCACCGAGCTTCTTCATTTCATCACCTCCTGGGTTTTAGCGGGATGATTACTCAATCGGGCTTAAAAAAAGTGACGCTCTAAATTTGGGCAGGGGATAATAAAAAATGAACAAAAAGTTCAGGCTGAGTCGTAGTATATCACGTATGTGTCACTGTCGTCGTAGATCTCCTGGGGGGCAACCCCGTTCAGGTATTTCCAGCTCCAGCCCGGGTTGGCATCGATGTCCGGTCCACCCGCGGCCATGTAGGACGCCCAGACAAGCTCTGAGCAGTAGTAGCTGTCCCCGTAAACGTGCTTGCTGTACCAGTGCCAGTCATATGGCTTGCCAAGCTGCTGGAGGGCGAACTGGACCGCGGCCTGTCTGACGGAGTTGCTGGTGGCAACGCGCAGAACCGCGACCGTGTCGTACCTCTTGAGGAAATCGGAGAGGTAGACGAGCCTGACTTCACTGGGGTTGTCCCAGGCCTCCACAACAACCCAGTCATTTGCGGAGTAGTCGTAGTATGCGATTATACCTGTGTGGGTCCAGTAGCCCGGGATTATGATGCTGCTCAGTGAGTTGTGCCCTATGACGATGTCTCCGGGCACTATGCCGGTCGGATACGGGTGGTAGTAGTTCGAACTGCCCAGACTGCTGGACGCCGCAACGGGGTTCAACATTGTCGCAAGTACCAACAGGGCAACTATTGGAGCAACCTTCTTCATTTAAATTCCCTCCAAGGTATTGCGGAAATAACATGATTTTTATTGGTTAATAAAGCTTATGGATGATTTTTGATGCGGACATGCGTGCCTGGATATACCATAGAGTACACTAACGGAGTTTTATGGTGCAGAATATCACGGTGCGGTGGATTCCTCCGATGCCCATTTAAACCGTTCACCCTATCATTGGTTGGTGGTTCAATGCATGAAGTTTCGAGCCGCGAGATACTGAAAACCCTTCGAGAGCTCAACGCCAAGCGGGTGCTCATCCAGACGCCTGAGGGGCTGAAGAAGGAAGCCCAAGCTTTGGCCGATTTCCTTGAGGAGAACGGAATCGAGGCGATAATAAGCGGGGATATAAACTACGGCGCCTGCGACCCTGCGGACAGAGAGGCAAAGCTTCTCGGCTGCGATGCGCTGATACATCTAGGTCACAGCTACATGCGCCTCCACCTGGAGGTTCCCACGATATTCGTCCCGGCCTTTGCGAACGTTGACGTGATTCCTGCCCTTGAGAGAAACCTCGGCGAGATTGGGAAGCTCGGGAGGAGGATCGCCCTCGTTACAACCGCCCAGCACATTAACCAGCTCGGAAGGGCGAGGGAGTTTCTGGAAAAGAAAGGCTTTGACGTCCTCGTTGGAGAAGGCGACTCCCGCGTTAGCTGGTCCGGCCAGGTTCTCGGATGTAACTTTGCCGCGGCTAAGGTCGATGCCGAGGGGGTTCTCTTCATAGGGGCCGGCTACTTCCACCCCCTTGGCGTTGCGGTCGCAACGGGTAAACCGACTTTGGCCGTCAACCCCTATTCCGGCGATGCGATATGGATGGACGAGGAGGCGGAGCGCCTCATCAGAAAACGCTGGGCGCAGATAGCAAAGGCCATGGACGCTCAAAAATTCGGCGTCATAACCAGCACCAAGAAGGGCCAGCTTCGCTTGGCTGAGGCGAAGCGCATCGTCGAACTCCTCCGGGAGCACGGGAAATACGCGAGGCTCATAGCCATGAACCACATTAACTACCGGGCTTTGGAAGGCTTCGACTTCGATGCCTACGTCGTCGTCGCCTGCCCGAGGGTTCCAATAGACGACTACGAGAACTGGAGGAAGCCCGTGCTGACACCGACCGAGGTGGAGATACTGCTCGGCCTCCGCCAGGACTACGCTTTCGATGAGATCCTCGGGGCTGAGAGGGAGAAGGATGAATCCGTGGGGGTATCGTTCCATGGACCTGGAGGTTCCCTTTGAGGTGTTGAACTGGATAGCGATCTTTGGGATTTACTACTGGGCCCTCACCCTCGTCCTCGAGCTCATGACCTACATCCAGCCCAGACGTTCCACCGCCGCTGCTCTCTCCGTCGTCAGTGCGGTGATCTTCATAAAGGTGAACTTCCTAGCGAGCTTTTTGCTCCTCCTTACGTACCTCCTCTGGAAGAAAACCGGTGTCAAACTAGCTTTCTCGGTCTCGATCTTCGTGTCCGTGTTCTTCCTCATCGGTGCGGTGTCGGTTACGATACTGTTCGGGATACTCGGCACCGCCCTACACGTTCCCGGCTACGAGATGCATGGAACCCTCAAGGATTTGCTGGAGATGGCCTACAGGTGAGGGCCATGAGAAAGAAGCACCTTGCGATGACGCTCTCCCGTTTGAAGGGGTTTTCATCCCCAAAACCCGAACTGGAACAGTATCGGACCCCTGGAGACGTTGCCGCGGAGATGCTCTGGCTGGCCGGTTCCCTCGGAGACATCGCGGGAAAGGTCGTGGCGGACCTCGGTGCGGGAACCGGGGTGCTGGCGGTGGGGGCATGTCTGATGGGTGCAGGAAGGGTTTACGCAGTTGAAATAGATGAGCATGCCCTTGCGGTTGCGGGGGAGAACGCGAGGGCGTTGGGCCTGGGGGATTGCATCGAGTTCCTCCACATGGATGTGTCGAAGTTCAGTGAAACGGTTGACACGGTCGTTATGAACCCCCCCTTTGGGAGTCAGAGTCCCCACGCGGATAGGCCTTTCCTCCTCAAGGCCTTTGAGGTAGCGGGGGTTGTTTACTCAGTTCATCTGGCCAAGCCGGAGGTGAGACGCTTCATCGAGACGTTCAGCGTGGATAATGGATTTAGGGTGAGTCACCGCCTTTCGATGCCTTTTGAGCTCCCAGCCCAGTTTTTCTTTCACAGAAAACCCGTTGAGCGGATTCTCGTGGACGTATATCGGTTTGAGCGGTTAACCGTTGATGGGACACCGGTTTAAAAGCGAAACCGATATATGCCCCCAGCTTCGTAGTTATAACTGGAATGAGTGCCGAGGGCAACCTGAGTGAGAAGGAGATCAGGGGTCTCATCCTATCCTGGAGGATAATGGATGCGGTGGAGCTTGCCCTCCGCGACATCCGGGTACTCCGCATACTCCTGAGTCTCCTGAGGGACGGGGACGAGACCACCAGGACGCGCGCGTTTATGGCCCTCAACGAGGTTGTGAAGAGGGGGGATGAGAGGGTCAGGTTCACGGTGGCCGCTGAGGGTTTCGACGCCATCCTTGAGGGGCTCAGCAGTGGTGACTCAAAGGTGGCCATGAAGGCGGTGAGGGTTCTCAAAAACCTGGTTGAGGGGTTCCCTCTTTCGGATGAGGCCCTTCTGAGGCTGGTCCGTACGATAGTCTCCCTCGTCAAGAAATACAGCGATGATGTCCTTTCCGGCGAACTCTCCGACGTGGTGGCCCATCTAAAGGTCCTTCACCCCTCCCCCATGCTGCGCTCTGAGATTTCGAAGTTAATATCCTCAAGGAACCCCCGTATCAGGGCCATGGGACTCAGGCTTCTGCTCAACGTCTTCGTTTTTACCGGGGACGTTAAAACTCTGAAACTCCTGCTGGATTCCATCCAGGACCTTCTATCCGAGAAGGACCCTCTCCTGCTGGATTTTATTTTGGGTATTCTGATGGACGTGTTCGGCCGTCCCATACCGGCTGAGATTATCAGGGACCTTCCTCCCCTGCTTGATAGGGTTAAATCCCTGGCAACTGGCTCTGAAGACTTTTTCGTGAAGTCCAAGGCCAGGGAGGTTGCCCACGCCATTGAAGATTTTCTCTACTCGTACTACTCATCGAGGCCCGAGGAGGCAAGGGAAGTCATACACGAACTCATAGTTCGGGGTGAGGTGAACGCTGCCGTTGACCTTGCCGTGGCCACTGCCGATGAGTTCATCCTGAAGTGGCTGGGGAACGTGTTGAAGGCCCGTGGGGTACAGATGGACGTTCCCGCCAGAATGATCCCGGGCCCCGTCAGAACCCCTCAGAAGCGCAAGATGGTGTTCATGTCCCCGCCCCTTACCCAGCTGGCCCCTCCGAGGAAGACACGTATACGCATGAAGGAGACGGTGCTCGGCGGCAACGATGAGATCCCACCTGCCGAGAGGACCGTAAACGTGTTGAAGGCGGTTGAGGAAGGGGACGCCGAGGCCCTGCTGGCCGCTCTTAGGTCTGGCCCCTCATCCATTGAAGAGGTTAAAGCACTGCTCAGGAACCCCAGAACACGGGCGGACACTTTGTGGACCCTGCAGGCGGTTTCATCCCGCGTTAAGGGGGAGGATGCCCTGGTTCTGGAACCTCTCGTGGATGAGCTAGTCGGGCTACTGTTGAATGGTACTTCCTGGGGGAGTTCAAAGGCCGCCAGGATTCTTGCTGTTGTATCCGCTGAGGGGGGCAGAAGGGGAATAGCGGAGAGAATCCTCGGCTTTATGGAGTCGCATCCCGTTGCGGCCTTCCAGTTTTTCAGCTACTACCTCCTCCGGGACTGCGACCCCGAGATTGCCCGCACCGTTGTGGATTTTGCTGGTAAGTCCCTCCCGAGTAGGGAGCTTCAGTTCGATGCACTCCTTGTGCTTGAGGCGGTCTCCATAAAGTGCCCAGAGTTGATATGGGGGGACATCATCTCAAAGCTTGAAGAGGTTGCGGCTTCGGCGGAGGAGGAGAACTCGAAGATAGCCCGCCGCATCCTAGACCGGTTGGGACGATGACGGCAGGTTTTTAAGAGCTTTTGGAATTTAGCGTGGGGGGAACATGGGGAAACTCAAACTCTCGGATAGGCAGCTCTATGCGCTGGTTGAGGCCGTGAAGCTGGGGGAGGAAGTCAAGCCCAGCCAGCAGGCCAAGAGAAAGGCCTTTGCGAGGTACGGGGTTGAAGGATGGGAGAACTCCAAGCTCACCGGGATATTCTACTCCATCCAGCGGAGACTCGGGCTTATAGACGAGGTTATCGAGGGGCTTGTGGGAGTTTCCCCGCTGATACTCGACCCGTGGCTGAGGGCGGCACTCAGGGTGGCCGTTGAGGTTGCGGTTTTCAGGGACCCCAGTGAAAAAACCAGGGGGCACCTTAGGGGTCTTGCCCAGTTTCTGTCCAGGAAGACCCACCCCTACGTTGGCTATTACTACTATGATCTCCTG